>CAKMPG010000028.1:0-3769 GCA_927911355.1 Streptococcus mitis
GAATATCTTCATTTTGTAGGTAAAAATACAGGCGCTGCCCGTCTTCACAGCTTCACAGGTGGTTTGCGTGAAAACATGGTACCAGAATCAGCAACAGCAGTTATTTCAGGTAATTTGGCTGACTTGCAAGCTAAAACTAGATGCCTTTGTTGCAGAACACAAACTTAGAGGAGAACTCCAAGAAGAAAACGGCCAATAACAAGGTGACGATCATTGGTAAATCAGCCCACGGTGCTATGCCTGCTTCTGGTGTCAATGGTGCGACCTACCTTGCCCTCTTCCTCAGCCAGTTTGACTTTGTTGGACCTGCAAAAGACTATCTTGAAATTGCTGGTAAAATTCTCTTAAACGACCATGAGGGTGAAAACCTCAAAATTGCTCATGTGGATGAAAAGATGGGTGCCCTTTCTATGAATGCAGGCGTCTTCCGCTTTGATGAAACAAGTGCTGACAATACCATTGCCCTCAACATCCGCTATCCAAAAGGAACAAGTCCAGAGCAAATCAAGTCAATCCTTGAAAACTTGCCAGTTGCTTCTGTTAGCCTTTCTGAACACGGTCACACGCCTCACTATGTGCCAATGGAAGATCCACTTGTCCAAACCTTGTTGAATGTCTATGAAAAACAAACTGGTCTTAAAGGTCACGAGCAAGTCATCGGTGGTGGAACCTTTGGTCGTTTGCTAGAACGCGGTGTTGCCTACGGTGCTATGTTCCCAGACTCGATTGATACCATGCACCAAGCCAATGAATTTATCGCCTTGGATGATCTCTTCCGAGCTTCAGCAATCTATGCCGAAGCTATTTACGAATTGATCAAATAAAACGATAGAAGTCTGAGATTGTATGCTTAGACTTCTTTTTGGAGGGAAAGTAGATGTCTCAAATTGAAAGAATCAAGCAGGCTATTATGTCAGATCCACAGAATGCTACCTATACAAAGCGTGGCATCGAGCCTCTCTTTGCAGCGCCAAAGACTGCTCGCATCAATATCATCGGTCAGGCACCTGGACTTAAAACCCAAGAAGCAGGCCTTTACTGGAAAGATAAGAGTGGTGACCGCCTGAGAGACTGGCTAGGTGTGGATGAAGATACTTTTTACAATTCAGGATATTTTGCTGTTTTGCCTATGGATTTCTACTTTCCAGGGCATGGCAAGTCAGGTGATCTGCCACCGAGAACTGGCTTTGCTGAAAAAATGGCATCCACAGCTCTTGCAAGAATTACCAGATATCCAATTGACCCTCTTGATTGGACAATATGCCCAGGCCTACTATTTAAAGGAGAAAATCAGTGGCAAGGTGACAGAACGGGTAAAACATTACCAGAACTACTTGCCAACCTATTTTCCACTAGTTCACCCCTCGCCTAGAAATCAAATCTGGATGGCCAAAAATCCTTGGTTTGAGGCAGAAGTGGTGCCAGATTTGAAAAAAAGAATTAAAACTATTTTATAGTCAATGAAAATCAAAGAGCAAACTAGGAAGCTAGCCGCAGGCTGCTCAAAGTACAGCTTTGAGGTTGTGGATGGAACTGACGAAGTCAGCTCAAAACACAGTTTTGAGGTTGTGGATAGAACTGACGAAGTCAGTAACCATACCTACGGTAAGGCGACGCTGACGTGGTTTGAATTTGATTTTCGAAGAGTATTAGGAGAAAAAGAATGAAAGAAATTTCCTTTGACGCATTTTACCAGCTTTACCAAAATGACCAACTTTCTCTAGTGGACGTGAGAGAAGTGGATGAGTTTGAAGCTCTTCATTTAGAAGGTGCTCAGAATCTTCCTCTGAGTCAATTAGCTGATACTTATGATCAATTGGACAAGGATCAGTTACATTATGTTATTTGTAAATCTGGAATGAGATCGGCGCGTGCTTGCCAATTCTTATCAGAACAAGGTTATGAGGTTATCAATGTTCAGGGTGGCATGTTAGCCTTTGAAGAACTTTAGACATTAGAATTTTCTCCTACTTGGTGTGGACTGGGTAGGGGATTTTATTTTTAGACAATTCTCATTTTTGAGAATCTTGAAAACATTCAATATTTACTTCGTGAAGCTTTTTTCATACTCCTATTCATGATATACTAGGTCAGTATTTTATAAATATGAAGGAGATTTTCATGGCTAAAAAAGGTGCCCTAACAGGTTTACTCCTGTTTGGAATATTTTTTGGTGCGGGGAACTTGATTTTTCCGCCTTCTCTGGGTGCTCTATCTGGAGAACATTTTCTTCCTGCCATCGCAGGTTTTGTCTTTTCAGGCGTCGGTATCGCCGTTTTGACTCTTATTATTGGAACGCTAAATCCTAAAGGATATATCTACGAGATTTCAACAAAGATAGCGCCTTGGTTTGCGACTCTTTACCTCTCAGTTCTTTACTTGTCAATCGGTCCATTCTTTGCTATCCCACGTACAGCTACAACAGCTTACGAAGTAGGGATTAGTCCCCTTTTATCGGATGCAAATAAAGGACTTGGCTTGATTGTCTTTACGGTTCTTTACTTTGCAGCAGCGTATCTAATTTCGCTCAATCCATCAAAAATCTTAGACCTTATCGGCCGTATTTTAACACCAGTCTTTGCTATTTTGATTGTTATCTTGGTTGTCCTAGGAGCTTTCAAATACGGTGGAACAAGTCCTCAAGCTGCTTCAGCTGCTTATCAAGCTTCTGCTTTTGGTACAGGTTTCCTAGAAGGTTATAATACTTTGGACGCCCTTGCCTCAGTTGCCTTCAGTGTAATCGCAGTTCAAACCTTGAAACAACTTGGATTTTCAAGTAAGAAAGAATACATTTCAACTATTTGGGTTGTTGGTATCGTTGTTGCCCTTGCCTTCAGTGCTCTTTATATCGGTTTAGGTTCCTTGGAAATCATTTCCCAGTACCAGCTGAAGCGATGAAGGGTGGGACACCAGGTGTTTACATCTTGTCACAAGCCACTCAAGAAATCTTTGGCTCAACAGCTCAACTCTTCCTTGCAGCTATGGTTACCGTAACCTGCTTCACAACAACAGTTGGTTTGATTGTGTCAACAGCTGAGTTCTTTAATGAGCGCTTCCCACAAATCAGCTACAAGGTTTATGCGACAGCCTTTACCTTGATTGGATTTGCCATTGCCAATTTGGGTCTTGATGCGATTATCAGGTACTCAATTCCAGTACTGGTTATCTTGTACCCAATCACGATTGCTATCGTTATGATTGTCATTGTCAACAAATTTGTAGCTCTTTCAAAACCAGGTATGCAGTTGACAATTGCTGTGGTTACAGCTATTGCCATTGCAAGCGTATTAGGAAGCTCGTTTAAGGTTGAGTTTCTTGCAAACCTTGTCAACGCTCTTCCTTTTGCCAAGGCATCACTCCCATGGTTAGTACCAGCTATTGTCGGAATCTTGCTCTCATTGGTTCTGCCAAACAAGCAAGAAAGCGATGTTTTTGAAATGGAATAATCATTAAAATCACTTTTGTAGTCAAGTCTACAGGAGTGATTTTTCTTTTTTTTATCCGATGATAAATGTGTTATAATAGGTAGCAAAAGAGGTGAAGAAATGAATCAAACAGTAGAATATATTAAAAGAACTGACAGCCATTGCGTCGCCAACGGGCTTCACTCGTGAGGTTTCGGACTATTTAGTCAAGACTTTAGAAGGTTTTGGTTACCAGCCGGTCCGCACAGCCAAGGGTGGTGTCAAATGTGACCATCAAAGGTCAAAATGATGAGGAGCACCGCTATGTGACTGCCCATGTGGATACTCTGGGTGCCATTGTCCGT
>CAKMPG010000029.1:0-3721 GCA_927911355.1 Streptococcus mitis
CTTAGTAGCGATTGCCGTCTTTGGCGGACTCAAGTCTATTTCGAAGGTTTCAACTACTGTTGTTCCCTTTATGGCTATCATTTATATTTTAGGGACTCTTACAGTTATTTTCTTTAATATCGGGAAACTCCCTGCTACAATCGCTTTAATCTTGACATCAGCCTTTAGTCCAGTTGCTGCGGTAGGTGGCTTTGCCGGTGCAAGCATTCGAATGGCTATCCAAAATGGTGTGGCGCGTGGTGTGTTCTCAAACGAATCTGGTCTGGGTTCTGCTCCCATTGCAGCGGCTGCGGCTAAGACAAATGAACCAGTAGAGCAAGGTTTGATTTCCATGACAGGAACCTTTATTGATACCCTGATTATCTGTACTCTGACTGGTTTAACCATCTTGGTAACTGGTGTTTGGAGTGGTGATTTGAATGGGGTTGCCTTGACTCAGTCTGCTTTCTCAACAGTCTTTTCACACTTTGGACCTGCCCTCTTAACAATCTTCCTTGTTCTCTTTGCCTTTACAACGATTCTAGGTTGGAACTACTACGGAGAACGCTGTTTCGAGTTTCTCTTTGGGGTTCGCTTTATCTGGCTCTACCGTGTGGTCTTTGTACTCATGGTCTTGTTGGGGGGATTTATCGAGTTGGATATGGTTTGGATTATAGCAGATATCGTCAACGCCTTGATGGCTTTGCCAAACTTGATTGCTCTCTTGGTTTTATCACCAGTTGTTATTGCTGAGACTAAAAAAGTATTTTAATAAATAATGAAATCACACATCGCGTGTGATTTTTTGATTTCATAAAAAATTTCTATCGGTGCAATTTAAAATATATATTATGCAAGGTATAGAATCTGTGATAGACTAGGTTTCAACAAAATGAAAAGAGGTTTTATAATGACAACATTTACAATTCATACAGTAGAATCAGCACCAGCAGAAGTGAAAGAAGTTCTTGAAACAGTAGAAAAAGATAACAATGGCTATATTCCCAACCTAATCGGTCTCTTGGCTAATGCACCTACTGCCTTAGAAGCCTACAGAACTGTCGGAGCTATCAACCGCCGCAATAGCCTGACACCTGTTGAGCGCGAGTGGTGCAAATCACGGCAGCCGTAACTAATGGTTGTGCCTTCTGTGTCGCAGGTCACACAGCCTTTTCAATCAAACAAATCCAGATGAATGATGACCTGCTTCAAGCCCTCCGTAATCGCACTCCGATTGAAACAGATCCCAAATTGGATACCCTAGCTAAGTTTACCTTGGCAGTTATCAATACCAAGGGTCGTGTAGGAGATGAAGCCTTAGCTGAGTTTTTAGAAGCTGGTTATAGCCAACAAAATGCCTTGGATGTAGTCCTTGGTGTCAGCCTAGCAAGCCTCTGTAACTATGCCAACAACCTAGCCAATACACCAATTAATCCAGAATTGCAACCTTATGCATAATTCATATCTGAGCAAAAAATGAAGTCTGAAATCAACGGACTTCGTTTTTTTAAGTCCTCATTTAAGCGCTTTTATGCTATACTGAAACTAACATAATTATTGGAGGTTAGGATGAAAAAACTCCCCTTAGTATTTTCTGGTTGTTTGTTAGGTTTGGCAGGAGCTGGGAATCTCGTTTTAGATATGTTGCCAGTGCTGTCACATATACTGAGTATGTCAGGTTTGATTTTGTGGATATTCTTTCTGATTTTTCATCTGCTTAATTGGAAGGAAACCAAAGAAGAATTGACCAAGCCCCCTCTTTTGTCAGGAATGGCTACTTTCCCCATGGCTGGAATGATTTTATCGACTTATGTCTTTCGCGTGTTTCCTCATCTTCCTTTGGTTGCGCAAGGAATCTGGTGGTTTTCATTTCTCTTGGATTTGGCCTTGATTGCTGGTTTCACCATCAAGTTTGCTTGTCCGGGTCGGAGGGTTCATGCAACTCCTAGCTGGACGGTTCTCTATGTGGGGATAGCAGTGGCTGCCTTAACCTATCCTCTTGTAGGCATCATCGAAATTGCCTATGCGACCTTGAGTTTTGGGTTTCTCCTAACCTTCTATCTCTACCCGCTTATTTATAGCGATTTAAAGAAACATCCGCTCCCACTAGCCTTGCTTGGGCAAGAAGGAATTTACTGTGCTCCCTTCTCTCTACTCTTGGCTTCTCTGGTTCGAGTTGGAGGTGCCAGCCTGCCGACTTGGCTCTTGATTGTCATGATCTTGGCTTCCCAATCCTTCTTTTTCTTTGTTTTGACTCGCCTGCCCAATATTTTAAAACAAGGCTTTCAACCAGCCTTCTCAGCCTTAACCTTCCCAACCATTATCACAGCTACTTCGCTTAAGATGGCTCAGGGAATCTTGAAACTTCCATTTTTGGATTATTTGGTAGTGGCTGAAACTGTTATTTGCCTAATCATTTTGCTCTTTGTATTAGGCGCTTATCTGAATTGGTTACGAAAAAAAGGTCTAGCTAGAAATAGCTAAACCTTATTTTTTATGGTTTGATAACTGCAGCTCCACCCATGTATGGACGAAGTGCTTCTGGGATGGTCACAGAACCATCTTCATTTTGGTAGTTTTCAAGAATAGCAGCAACTGTACGTCCAACTGCAAGTCCAGAACCGTTCAAGGTATGGAGGAGTTTCACCTTGCCGTCTGCTTCATCACGGTAACGGATTTGGGCACGACGGGCTTGGAAATCTTCTGTATTTGAACAACTTGAGATTTCACGGTAGGTATTTTGTGCTGGAATCCAAACTTCTAAGTCGTAAGTTTTAGCAGCTGAGAAGCCCATATCTCCAGTAGAGAGAGCAACGACACGGTATGGAAGGTTGAGTTTTTGAAGAATGTTTTCAGCGTTGGCTGTCATTTTTTCCAATTCTTCGTAAGATTCTTCTGGCTTGGCAAATTTAACCATTTCAACCTTGTGGAATTGGTGCAAACGAATCAAGCCACGAGTATCACGACCAGCTGAACCAGCCTCAGAACGGAATGAAGGACTCATAGCAGTGAAGTAGATTGGCAGGTCTTTACCATCAAGGATTTCATCACGGTAGTAGTTTGTCAGAGGAACTTCAGCTGTAGGAATAAGGACGTAATTGCTGTCGCTGAGTTCAAAAGTATCTTCCTTGAATTTTGGATATTGACCAGTACCAAACATAGAGTCATGGTTAACCATGTAAGGTGTGATGACTTCAGTGTAGCCTTCTTTTCCATGTTCATCCAACATAAAGTTGTAGATAGCACGTTCCAAACGAGCGCCTAGACCTTTATAGAAGAGGAAGCGAGCTCCTGTTACCTTACCGCCACGTTCCCAATCAAGGATACCAAGGTCTTCGCCAAGATCCCAGTGAGCTTTTGGCTCGAAATCGAACTCGCGTGGAGTGCCCCAACGGCGAACTTCCACATTGTCATCTTCGTCAGCTCCAACAGGAACGCTGTCAGCAGGGATGTTTGGAAGAGTAGTGGTAAATTCTGTCAATTTAGCATCGATTTCTGCCAATTCAGCATCCAAGGCTTTGACTTCAGCAGATAGAGTTTGCATAGCAGCAATCTTGTCATCTGCATTTTCCTTGTTGCGTTTGGCTTGGGCAATCTCAGCAGAAACTGTGTTACGTTCTGCTTTGAGAGTTTCAACCTTGACCAAGATGTCACGACGTTTAGCGTCGATTTCTTTCATTTCATTCAAGACAGCAGCATCTACACCACGTGTAGCCAATTTTTCTGCGACAGCATCAAAGTC
>CAKMPG010000030.1:0-2794 GCA_927911355.1 Streptococcus mitis
ACTCACAGCTCACAGCTCACAGCTCACAGCTCACAGCTCACAGCTCACAGCTCACAGCTCACAGCTCACAGCTCACGCTGATTATGTAATCAAGCGTATTTTTTGTCAAGCCCTAAAACAGACTTTTTCACATTTTTGTGAGAAGGTCTTTTCTGTTGTTTCTCAACTCAATGAGTTGATTGTTGGAGGTGTAAAATGGCTCCTCTAGCTATTGATAGAAGTTGGCAATCTGGAAATGAAAGAGCTGACAATTTATTTTTCTGGAGAAATTTCGGTTTTGATGAAAAGATATTTTAATCGAAAATACTGATGGTATCATTAACGGAGCTCTGTTTGAATTTAAAAATAGCATTGCTGATCTTAATGCTGTGCTTGTTCAAGCTATCCACTATCTGTCTAAATTAAGGATAAAAGGTGGTATTCCTATACCAAGCAAAATCGTTTTAGTTGATATTAATAAAAATCGTGCTAGTGTTTATGATGCAACTCAATATCGTTTAGAAATTTTACAAAATTATACGAATAGTGCATCAAAAAATGTAAATCAGACCACTTTAAAAAATGCTACTAATCCTGAAAAAGTAATTGAATTTGATGTTCTTCAACCAAAAAGCCCTAAAAATCGTGAATTGTGTGAATTATTCCAAATAGACGAGTATCAAAAAGTTTGAAATTGATTTTCCAAACATTTTAGGGTGGGCGAACTATATATACCGTCACGATAAAACAACAACAAAATCTCAAATGTTTGAGATGCTCAAACAACCGTCTAATTCAATAGTCGAAAACTATATCTTACCTTGGTGTGGAGACGAAAGCGATTTTGACACCGTGATGGACGCATTAAATGACCCCGCAAATAGAAAAGATTTAGGAGCATTTTATACACCACTACCTTATGTTAAAGAAGCAACTAAACTTGTTCGTCAAGCTATTAGCAATCTTCCTAAAGGCATGGACTATGTTATTTTGGACAGATGTGCTGGTACAGGAGCATTAGAGCATTATTTAACCGAAGAAGAGTTAAGCCATGTTATCTTGAATACTTATGAAATAAAAGAATGGCTTGTTTTGTATAACAAATATATTGGGAAGGTACGGGCTATCATACCACCACTTTCAATGGTACAAGAAAACAAGGGGAACTTAGTAACAGGTGGGGATGCTTTAGCAGAAGAGTTTTTATCAATTCCAATGGAAACAGATGGAAAACATAATACATTACAAGAAGTCATAGATGACAAAAATGTTGCGATTATTGGTTTTGAAAATCCCCCTTATTCTAGCGAATTAGCCCGTGCTCAAGAAGGAAATGTTAAATCGATAGATAAATTTAGCTATATAAGGAAATTGATGTCCGATGAATTTGTTGGTGATAGTAACCATGCAAAAGATTTGCTAAATCAATTCGTTTGGTCTTTTGAAAAATACTTTATGAGAGATGAAAACGACTATTATATTTTATTTGCTCCTGTTAAGTATTGGAAATCAGTTGGTCTAATGCAAAAAATCTTTATTAATGGTTTTCTAGCAAACAGAGGGAACTTTAAAGCACAAGAAAGTTCCGTTTTGGTAGCACTTTGGAAAAACGATCAAGATAACGAAACTGAAAGTATTACTGTAACTGCTAAAGAAATATGGAGAGATAATAAAAAAATGGGGAACTGGGAAAGGAGCAGCAGTCATTGATGTACCTGAGGATGCTATTCTTAAAGATGTGAAGCATGTCACTATAAAAAAAGTATACAAAACGCTAGGAGAATACTATTCTAAAAAGTTAAAAACAGATGTGTTATCTAAAATTGCTACTGGCTACGATGGTAAAGAAGTGCCATTAAAAAGCTATGGAAAACCTGTTTATAATGACAATATTTTAGCGGTTATAGAAGCCAGTGGTTTTGGTACTACTCCGCAGGACATAAGAATGACTAGAATTGCTATTTATCATGGACGAGGTAGTCAAGTTAGAACGAATAATTACGCAGAGCAAACTGCTTTATTTGTTGCCAAGCAATACCCTCAAAAAAACTGGTATGAAAGGGATATTTACTATACAACTGCTGATAAAGGGGATTTGTATACAGAGGATACAGATTTTCTTAGAAAATCTACATTATGGACTTGTATCTCTCAAAAAAATCATTGTTTGAGCTTTGATGGTTCTGATGGAAAGTTTTATAGTAACGAAATGTGCCTAGATAAGAACTCTCTAGTTCGTAAAGAATTGATCGAACAAGAAAAATATGGAAAACTTGATAGAGCTGACTTAATGTTGCTAGGTGTCTTCGATGAATTACTTGAACTAGCTAAAAATACTCAAGAATATAATCCAAAATACAATTATGGTACTTATCAAATTGAATTGGACATAAATACATCATACAAAGATGGTAATGATAAAAAGATATTCAACAATGAAAAAGTTAACACTAAACTAAAAGAACTTAAAACAAGGTTAGCTGAATACTACGAAAATGAGCTTGAAAGTAAATTATTTGAGTATGAACTATTGAAATAGTGAGAAGACGATTTCCAAACGGAAATCGTCTTTTTCGATATTGTTGAAATACTACATTTTGTGGTTGGTTTAAACTGGTATATAGTTCCCTTTTATTTAACTGCTTGTGGTTTGCGTAGGTAACCATAAACCACACCACTCACGATTGCTCCTACCAAGACTGAAGCAAGGTAAAGAAGAGCATTTGAAGTAAGGGCGATTACGAAGATTCCTCGTGTGGTGCCATGAGTTTGATACCAGCAAGACCAACGAGTCCGCCTGCTACTGCTGTAACCA
>CAKMPG010000031.1:0-9448 GCA_927911355.1 Streptococcus mitis
AAAGTGATAGAGATTTTCGAGTCTTCTCAACAACTGTATAACTTCCCTTTTGCATCTTCATACCACAAGAAAATTCATGTTGACCTAATTCTTGAGGTGTAAAACGAATGACTTTCTCCTCATCTACGCCGATTGGTTCCAGATGCCTTCTTCTTCAAACAGAATTTCCTTATAACAGTTTGAAGGTGTCACACGGTGAAAGGTGAACTCAGCAGGAACTCCTTTTTGCAGTTGAATGTGGGCTGGATGGTAGCCTTTGTCTGCCGTGATACGGATTTTTTGAACACCACTTTCAAGACTTGCTTTTACAATTTCAGTCATATCATTCTCCTATTCTACAATCATCTTACCGTGCATCATATTCATGCCACAAGAGAAACCATACTCTCCAGCCTGTTCAGGCGTGATTTCCACTATATACTCTTCCCCCATAGGCAGATCCGCATGTACACCAAAATCTGGAAAAACAATTTGGTCCAGACAGGGTGAAGGGTCCTTACGGTCAAAGACAATGCGTGCTGGCACTGATTTCTTGAGGATAATCAACTCAGGCGTATAGCCCCCCATGACCTCCACTCGAATCTCTTGGTAGCCGTTTTTTTGCTGGGACTTTTGTCCAGATTTTTCAGGCTTTTTGAAAAACCAGAACAAGATAAACGCGATAAGGGCAATACAAACAATGGTTACAATACTATTTAACATGACGTCTCCTTTACATACAATTACATCTTACTTCTGTTACAGCGCTTGATTTCTTCTCAGAAATCACAGCTTCCAAGTCTTCCAAGTCAGCCTTAGTAAAATCACATTCAGCAATCAAATCAGCCAACAAGTTCTTAATCCTACGGGAACAAACCTTATCCTTGATATCTTGGACAAGCAAGTCTCGGCTTTGGTCTAGAGTTAAAAGCGCCGAATAAACAAAGGACTTACCTTCTTTTTTCCTTGTCAGACACTCTTTCTCAACCAAACGAGCCAAAAGAGTTTGAATGGTCGACTTGGACCAGTCGAACCGCTCCGCCAGAACCCTAATCAAATCTGAACTAGTCTGCTCTCCTTGCATCCAAATAATCTTCATGACCTGCCATTCTGCATCTGAAATCTGCATAATCACACCTCCAAAATCTACATTTGTCAATTACAATTATCAGTATACTCTTAAAATCTACATTTGTCAACTATGAAATTAATCTTTTCTTTGAAAAATTGAATTTTAATCATTTGATAAAGGATTTGCAGTCAAATCTTACTATATAAACTATGAAAATATGCTATACTAAAAGAAAAAAGAAAACAACCACTAGGGGTGCGTAAAGCTGAGATTAACGACTGTTAGACCCTTTGACTCAATCTAGGTAATGCTAGCTGATGGAAGTGGAAATGATAATGGGGACTAGCAGTCTTCTATTGCCTTTCTAAAACAGACTAGCTTGTTCTTAAGAATACAAACTTCAGTTGGTTGGGAGGTTTTAGATGACTTATTTACCCGTTGCTTTGACCATTGCAGGGACTGACCCTAGTGGTGGTGCTGGCATTATGGCTGACTTAAAGTCGTTCCAAGCTAGAGATGTCTATGGGATGGCCGTTGTGACAAGCCTTGTCGCTCAAAATACCAGAGGTGTTCAGCTAATCGAGCACGTTTCTCCTCAAATGTTGAAAGCACAATTGGAGAGTGTCTTTTCGGATATCAAGCCTCAGGCTGTAAAAACTGGCATGTTGGCAACTACTGAAATTATGGAAATCATCCAGCCCTATCTTAAAAAGCTGGATTGTCCCTATGTCCTTGACCCTGTTATGGTCGCTACTAGTGGAGACACCCTGATTGATGCGAGTGCCAGAAGCTACCTAAAAACAAACCTGCTTCCACTTGCAACCATCATCACTCCGAATCTTCCTGAGGCAGAAGAAATTGTTGGTTTTTCAATCCATGATCCTGAAGACATGCAGCGTGCTGGTCGCCTGATTTTAAAAGAATTTGGTCCTCAGTCTGTTGTTATTAAAGGTGGGCATCTCGAAGGCGGTGCCAAGGATTTCCTCTTTACCAAGGAGGACCAATTTGTCTGGGAAAGTCCACGAATTCAAACCTGTCATACACATGGTACTGGATGTACCTTTGCTGCAGTGATTACTGCTGAACTAGCCAAGGGGAAAACCCTCTATCAAGCAGTCGATAAAGCCAAGGCCTTTATCACGAAAGCCATCCAAGACGCCCCTCAACTCGGTCATGGTTCTGGCCCAGTTAACCATACAAGCTTTAAAGATTAAAAAAACTCTCTAGTTCCTACTTTAAGGGAATTAGAGAGTTTTTATACTCTTCGAAAATCTCTTCAAACGACGTCAGCTTTATCTGCAACCTCAAAGCTGTTGCTTTGAGCAACCTGCGACTAGCTTCCTAGTTTGCTCTTTGATTTTCATTGAGTATTAATTAGAAAAATAATGTCATCCAACTTTGTCAAAAAAGGCTTGCGTTTTTGTCTCTATATCTTCTGCCTGCATCAAATCACGCACTACAGCTACACCAGCTATGCCAGTGCCCATAAGTTGGTCAATGTTCTCCGAAGTTAAACCTCCGATAGCAACTACTGGAATGGCGACCCTTTGGCAAATTGTTTTCAAGGTTGAAATCAGGGTGATAGGCGCATTTTCCTTGGTCGTGGTCGGAAAAATGGCTCCTGTCCCCAAGTAATCTGCTCCCCCTTCTTCTGCCTCAAGGGCTCTTTTTACAGTTTTAGCTGTAACACCGAGGATTTTTTCAGGGCCCAAGACTTGTCGGGCAACCGAAACTGGTAGTTCATCGTCTCCGATATGCAGACCAGCAGCATCAACTGCGAGACAGACATCCAAGCGATCATCGATTATCAAGGGTACCTGATAGGAATCTGTTATTTCCTTGACTTGTTTTGCCAGTTGATAATATTGATTGGTTGTAAGATTTTTTTCTCGCAATTGGACTATAGTAACCCCTGAACGGCAAGCCGTCTCAACCTTTTCAAGAAAGCTTTCCAAGGAATCTTGGTAGCGATTGGTTACTAGATACAGTCTAAGCGCCTCTCTATTCATAAACATCTCCTTTGATGGCATCTAGCCAATTTTCATCTCTTTTGAGGAGCGAAAGCTGATTGAGTACTTGGTATCGAAAATCTTCCAATCCCATTCCTTGAACAACTATTCTCTCAGCGGAGATATTGAGATAAGAAACCGCTAGGAAAGAAGCTTCAAAGGCAGTCTTTCCTTGGCTGAGAAAAACAGCTGTTAAAGCTCCAACCAAGTCTCCTGTCCCTGTTATCCAGTCTAATTCAGCACAGCCATTTCCCAGTACAGCGACCTGATTCTTCGAAACGATGAGGTCCTTAGGACCAGTAACTAAGAATAACATACCAGGATAGGTCTGACACCAGTCTTTCAAGACTTGAAGTAAATCCTCAGTTTCTTGGTCTTTAGCACTCGCATCTACCCCAACGCCGTGGTGCTTTAAGCCAACAAGACTTCGAATTTCCGACATGTTTCCTTTAAGGACCGTAGGGCTGTAGTCTAAAAGGTCTTTAATTAAGCTCTTACGAATGGATGAAGCCGTTACGCCAACCGCATCTACTACCATTGGGAGAGAAACTTGAGCTGCATAAGAAGCTGCCATACGGATTGCTTTTTCCTTCTCAGCAGACAAATGCCCCAAATTGATGAAGAGGGCCTGGCTTTGCTTAGTAAAATCAAGAACCTCACGGGAATCATCTGCCATAACTGGTTTACATCCCAGAGCCAAAATCCCATTTGCCAGCATCTCACAAGAAATCTCATTGGTGATGCAGTGAATTAGGGAACTAGAGCCTAGAGGAAAGGGATTTGTAAATGCCTGCATCAGTCTATCCTTTCACTGAAAAAATATCCTTGCACTTTTTTAAAGAATTCCTGCTTGATTAAAAATCGAAAGGCAATAAAGGAAATCACTGTACCAATCAAGGTTGCTCCGAAAAATCGAGGAGTGTAGATAAACCAGCTAAGCTTAGCAGCCGATCCTGTAAAAAGTACCATAACAGGATAAGAAACAATAGAACCAATAATACCTGTTCCCAAAATTTCTCCCAAGGCAGAAAAGTAAAATTTTCGACCATACTTATAAAAGAGACCTGCAAGAAGGGCTCCAAAAGTCGCTCCTGTGAGAGCTAAAGGCGGAATCCCTTGAGTCGTCATACGGATAAAGGCTGTCACTGTAGCCATAGCCAAAGCATAAACAGGTCCCATCATGATTCCTGCTAGAATATTGACTACACTGGACATCGGTGCCATTCCCTCAATCCGAAAGATAGGTGTAAGGACTACATCAAGGGCAATCATCATAGATAAAATGGTTAATTTGTGAACTTGCAATTGGTTCTTTCTCATATTTCTATTCTTCTCCTTTTTCTAAAGAGTGTAAATCACTCTTCCATGTCTGGTGTTGGTAGGCCATTTCCCAAAACTTGGCTTCCATGTGAACACTAATGTGGAAGGCATCTAGCATTTTTTTCCTGTCTGTCTCATCACTTTCTCGATAGAGTTGATTAACCAGCGCTCCCTCCTCTCTGATCTGTTGCTCTAACTCATCCGTAATATAAGTTTCAATCCATTGTTGGTAGAGAGGATTTGGTGATGGTTTAAGATTAAGTGATTTGCCTATATCATGATATAGCCAAGGACAAGGCAGCAAGCTCGCAAAAGCAATGGCTAGATTTTCTTCTTCAAATTGACGATAAATGTGAGAGATATAATGATAGCAGGTTGGCGCAATTAGATGTTGCTCCATTTCCTGGTCGCTGATTTCCAATTCCTTGAAAAATTGTTGGCGGATAAATAACTCACCCTCTACTAAACTCTGAGCATTTTGTTTCAAGAGTCTTTTCATCTCTTGGTTTGAAGTCTTATCAGCCAAGAGGTGATAGGCTTCTGAGAAGGCCTTCAAATAGTAGGCATCCTGAATCAAGTAATAGCGAAAGATGGACGGGTCTAAATTTCCCTCTTGTAACTGTAATACAAAGGGGTGATGAAAGGAAGCCTGCCAAGCTTCCTTGGATAATTCCATCGCAATATCTGTAAATTCCATAATAACTCCTTTATAAAAATAGACTAGTTTGAAGTAATAAAAAGAACAGCAAGTAGATGAATATTGTCCTTTGAGGAATATAAAAAGTCCGATAGCTATTCTCCACCTGTGCATGCTCGTCATATCCATGCGCCGACAGGGCTCTCAGGTAAAGATGGCGCCACCTAAAGACTGTCATCAGAACCTTGCTATAAATCAAGGGAGACCAAAAATGAAGTTCTTGACCGCGTAATAAGCAAGCTTCCTTGAGGGACTTGATTTCTTGCTGGATAAGGGGAAAGGAATTGAATACCACAATCAAGGCATAGGCCCAAGAGCGTGATAACCCCTTTTGAGCCAAGTACAAGAGAAGCTCTTTTAGGGAAATAGAGGAAACAAAGACAAGACCGATACAAACTGTCACAAAGGCCCTCGTTCCAAGCACGACTGCCTGCGAAGCATCTCCATGTAACTGAACTGCCCAGTAGTTGGCAAAGGATGGCAAAATGGCGAGCAGAATCATCCAAGCCAATACTTTAAATCGACGGTAATAGAGCATAAAGAGAATACAAAATGCGACTACCGAAAGATTCAGAGTAATCGAAGGAATGAAAGATGTTTCCAAGGATAAAATCAGCAAGAAGAGACTGATAATCGGTGTCTGGGTTGCTACTTTGACCATACTACTTCACCTCCCCTTGGGTATTGCTACTCTGAGATGTGAGTGGTTTGGTAATTGTCACTGCTTTCACATGACTGAGACCCTGACTAGTCATCTCAATCCAATAATCAACCACAGAGATCAAGGGATCTAAACGATGGCTAATGATCAGAAAACTTCTTCCCTGATTTCTGTCCTCCACAATCCACTTGCAAAAATAATGGCAAGCTCTATCATCCAAACCTGCAAAAGGTTCATCTAGTAAAATCACAGAAGCCTTGCTGGTCAAGATGGTCAAGAGCTGAAGAATCTTTTGCTGACCACCACTTAGTTGATAGGGACTCTTATCAAGAGCCTGCTCCAGATCAAAATATCGTAAAGCTTGGAAAATGCGCTGATTTCTTTCAGAATCAGGTCCATCTAATTGAAGTTCCTCTCGCAGACTGACTCGGATAAACTGTTTCTCAGCTTCCTGAACAACACCCGTCAGGTCACGATACAAACTCTTTTTCTTTTTCAGGACTGTCCCCCTCCAAGTAATTCGTCCTTTATACTTTTGAAATTGAAGAATAGACCGAAAGAGGGTTGATTTCCCGACACCATTATCACCCAAAATACAGGAAATTCCTTTATAGAATGTGAAATCCGCAATCGAAAAGAGGGGGCGCTTATCCAGCTCACAAGTCGTTCCATCCATATGGAATAGTTCTGGACTAGAAGCAACTTCCTTTGAAGCAACCTGTGTCGTCTCAGAGGTAGGGATTTTAAATACTTCCCTTAGTTGACCATCTCTTAGCTCCACCATATGGTCGATATAGGCTTCATAGTCCGTTAAATCATGGTCGCACAAAATAACTGTCTTCCCATCAGAGACCAACTCTTTTAGAATCTCCAATATCTCTATCCTACTCTTGCGGTCAATGGAAGAGAAGGGCTCATCCAAGAGATAGACCCTAGGATTCATAGCAAAGAGAACTGCCAGTGCAGCCTTTTGCTTTTCTCCACCTGATAAGTGATGGATGGGACGGTGCAAGATAGCCTTGCAGCGACATTGCTGGACAACCTCTGCTATTTTAGAAGCAATTTCCTGAACGGGATGCCCAATATTTTCCAAGGTAAAAACCAGCTCCTCAAACAAGTTCTCCATGGTAAATTGATGATTGGGATTTTGAAAGAGAATACCAACCGTCTGGACACGTTCGATAATAGAAAGTTGACTGACCTCCCTCCCATTTATCAGGACTTGACCGCTATAGGGAAGAGAACTGACTTGGGCAATCATTTGAAAGAGACTAGATTTTCCTGAACCGCTGCTTCCAACTAACAAGGTAAAGGCTTGCGCATGAAAAGTAAAATCAAGTGGCTCAGAGAAGATTGGGGACTGAATCGCTCGTAGTTCCAGACCCATCTATGCCTTGCCTCCAGCTGCAAACTGATGATAGAGTTTGACAATAGCACGAACCAAGATGGTACAGAAGAAAAAGACGGAAATAAAACGTACTACAAGCAAGGAAAGGACAAAAGGAAGGGAGAAGGCGTAGTAACCTAACTTAATGTATTCATAGACAAAGCTAACAAGCGTAATTCCAATACTATTGGCAGTTAGAGAGAGCCAACTTTCATAGCGATTCTTGGTTACGATAAAACCAAGTTCACTTCCCAAACCTTGAACCAAGCCAGACAAAAGGGCACCTAGACCGAATTGGCTACCATAAAGGACTTCAGCAAGCGCAGCTAGCACTTCTCCAATCGTTGCGCTTCCCACTCTTGGAACAAAGATGGCCGCAATGGGCGCAGCCATACACCAGAGACCAAAGAGGATTTCATTGGCAAAGGCCTGCAAGCCAAGAGGGGCTAAAATCAGAGTGAGGACATCAAACAGATAGCCGGATCCTACAAAAACGCCACCAAAAAAGATAGACAAGAAAGCAAGTAAAATAACATCTTTTAACTGCCATTTTTTCAACATAAAAAACTCCTTTTTTAAAGAAAAGTGGGGTATTCAAGGTGAGCTACCGAAAGGCTTAACGTCCAGCCTATCCTCTTTTGATAAACAAAAAAACTCCAATTACAATCAAGAATTAGAGTTTAGCTTACAAGATTAGACAGTTCTTTTCGACATACGAAAAAAACCTTTTCACATTTCCCTTCGCCAGTCTTAACTGTATCAGGTTCAATGGGTATTATCTCAGCCTAAAGCACCCCAAATGTCTTTATTATTTAATTACTGCACCAGTATAGCAAAAAATGAAAGCCCTAGCAAGATATTTGACTGGAAAATATATTTATATAGTTTGTTTGTTAATTCTTTTAATCTACATAAAAGGATTGAATTTATCCTATAATTCATAACCAATATCAAAAAAGGCTAATTCTAAAGCGACCGCTTGATTCCAGCGTTGCTGAAGTTCTGTCAAATCTTCTAGATTTTTCCCGATACGATTAAGTTCATCAACTAGAAATTGAACCCACTCTGCAAAGAAAGGGCCTCTATGTAGATTGATCCATTCCGAATGAATATAAGCTTCAGGTAGAGCCAAATCTTTAGAACCCCAGTCTAAATAGAGACCTTCTGCAATGACCAGCATGACTAAAAGATGGGCATAGTCTGATGATGATACAGCAGAATACATAAGCTCCTGAAAGGCTTTTGTTACAGGATGCAAGGTCACTTCCAGATAGTCATTCTCAGATACTTTTAACTCTTTGAAAGCCTTTTGGAAATAACCGTCTTCATCTGCTTCAAGAAAGCCTAGTTGCTTGGCAAAACGAAGCTTAGATTCAAGCTGGTCTGCGTGGGCTACGCAAACACCCAGCATGGATAAGAAGGCATCAAAGAAGTGATAATCTTGAATCAGGTATTCTTTTAAGACCTTATTCTCAATTGTCCCCGCAAAAAGTTCCTTAACAAAACGATGATTGATTGCAGCCTGCCAATCCTTCTTACTGCTTTTTAATAATTCTCCAACAGTCAAACCTGACTGAAAAGCATAAACTTGTGTTTCCATATTTACTTTTCCTCTCTTTACTCGTTCGTAATCAACAAAACATCAAGAAAATCCTAGTTTTACTTGACCTTTTTAAAGAAAATCAAGGGCGTTCAAGAAGAGCTGCCTAAATGCTTGGCCTCAAAGCTGTCAGTCATTAATGAACAAAAAAACTCCAATTACATATAGGAACTGGAGTTTAGCTTACAAGATTAGATCGTTCATTTCGCCATACGAAAAAACGTTTCACATTTCCCTTCGCCAGTCTTAACTGTATCAGGTTCAATGGGTATCATCTCAGCCTAAAGCACCCAAATGTCTTTATTATTTAATTACTGCACCAGTATAGACAAAAAATGAAAGCCCTAGCAAGATTATTTGATTAGAAAATATATTTTATATTGTTTTTGATGCGATTTTCCTTTATTAAAACGTTTTAATACTCAATGAAAATCAAAGTGCAAACTAGGAATCTAGCCGCAGACTGTTCAAAGCACTGCTTTGAGGTTTCAGTCACATATATAATCCAAGGGGTTTGAAGAGATTTTCGAAGAGTATAAAATACAAGCAAAAACTCCACATCAAGTGGAGGCAAGCTGTTTTATCAATACAATTTTAAGTCGCGTGGGTCAACTGGGAAGGTTGGGTTGTATGGGTTATGACGAAGTTTTAAAAGTGTTTAACATCTTCAATAGTCTGAGTTCCAGACAATTGCATGACTGTCTTCAATTCTGCATTCAAGTG
>CAKMPG010000032.1:0-4541 GCA_927911355.1 Streptococcus mitis
GGGACTGTCTTTCCCAGCTTCGGAGGTAAAAAATGTCAGATTCACCAATCAAATATCGTTTGATTAAGAAAGAAAAACACACGGGAGCTCGTCTGGGAGAAATCATCACACCCCACGGTACCTTTCCAACACCTATGTTTATGCCGGTTGGGACACAAGCCACTGTCAAAACTCAGTCGCCTGAAGAATTGAAGGAGATGGGTTCGGGAATTATCCTGTCAAACACTTATCATCTCTGGCTTCGTCCAGGAGATGAACTCATCGCACGCGCAGGTGGACTTCATAAGTTCATGAATTGGGATCAGCCAATTTTGACGGATAGTGGTGGTTTCCAGGTTTATTCTCTAGCTGATAGCCGTAATATCACAGAAGAAGGGGTAACCTTTAAAAACCATCTCAATGGTTCTAAGATGTTCCTATCGCCAGAAAAAGCTATCTCTATTCAGAATAATCTGGGCTCAGACATCATGATGTCCTTTGACGAATGTCCTCAGTTTTATCAACCATACGACTACGTTAAGAAATCAATCGAGCGTACCAGCCGTTGGGCTGAGCGTGGTTTAAAGGCTCATCGTCGTCCGCATGACCAAGGATTATTTGGGATTGTGCAAGGGGCAGGATTTGAAGACCTGCGTCGCCAATCAGCTCATGACCTTGTCAGCATGGATTTCCCAGGCTACTCTATCGGTGGCTTGGCAGTGGGAGAAACCCATGAAGAGATGAATGCGGTTTTGGACTTCACAACCAGCTGCTTCCTGAAAATAAACCTCGCTATTTGATGGGTGTGGGAGCGCCAGATAGCTTGATTGATGGGGTGATTCGTGGGGTGGATATGTTTGATTGTGTCTTGCCGACTCGTATCGCTCGTAATGGGACTTGTATGACCAGTCAAGGTCGTTTGGTTGTAAAAATGCTCAGTTTGCTGAGGACTTTACGCCACTGGATCCTGAGTGTGATTGCTACACATGTAAGAACTATACACGCGCTTATCTTCGTCACCTGCTCAAGGCTGATGAAACCTTTGGTATCCGCTTGACTAGCTACCACAATCTTTACTTCTTGCTTAACCTGATGAAGCAAGTGCGACAAGCCATCATGGATGACAATCTCTTGGAATTCCGTGAGTATTTTGTTGAAAAATATGGCTATAATAAGTCAGGACGCAATTTCTAAAATGGAATTGATATAAGCTAAAAATCCTAAGTTTTCTCTTGGGATTTTTCTTCTTTTTTTGATAGAATAAAGTGTATAATGAAAGGGAGAATAAACTCGTATGCGTATTAAATGGTTTTCCTTGATTAGGATTACAGGTTTACTTTTGGTACTCTTGTATCATTTCTTTCAGACGATCTTTCCTGGAGGATTTTTCGGGGTAGATGTCTTTTTTACATTTTCAGGTTTCCTGATTACAGCTCTACTTATCGAAGAATTTTCTAAAAGTCATGAAATTGATTTGGTTGGATTTTTTAGGAGACGCTTTTATCGTATCGTGCCACCTGTGGTTTTGATGGTCTTGGTGACCATGCCCTTTACCTTTCTAGTTCGCCAAGATTATGTGGCTGGAATTGGGGGTCAGATTGCGGGTGTTTTAGGCTTCATGACCAACTTCTATGAGCTCCTAACAGGTGGGAGTTATGAATCTCAGTTCATTCCACATTTGTTTGTTCATAATTGGAGCTTGGCCGTTGAGGTTCACTACTATATTCTTTGGGGATTGGCAGTTTGGTTCTTATCCAAACAGGCTAAATCAAATGGTCAGTTGAAGGGGATGGTCTTTCTCTTGTCTGCTGCTGCCTTCTTGATCAGCTTCTTCTCTATGTTTATTGGTAGTTTTCTAGTAACTTCTTATTCCTCTGTTTACTTCTCCAGTTTAACTCATGTCTATCCATTCTTTTGGGAAGTGTGTTAGCAACTATCGTAGGCGTTCGTCAGACGACTTCCCTAGTTAAGCAATTGGATAAAATCTGGGATTTACGCAAGACCCTTTTAGTTTTTGGAGGAGGTTTTGGCTTCTTACTCATTTTGACCTTCTTTGTCAAATTTACCTATCTCTTTGCCTATCTTATGGGCTTCTTGCTTGCCAGTCTTGCAGCCATTGCTATGATTCTGGCGGCGCGTGTCTTACATGAAAAGACTCCTAACGTGCAGGAGCCAAAGATTATCAGCTTTTTAGCGGATACTAGCTATGCGGTTTATCTTTTCCATTGGCCTTTCTACATTATTTTCTCACAGTTGACATCAAATCTTCTTGCTGTGTTATTAACTTTGATTTTTTCTTATGGATTCGCCAGTCTTTCATTCTATGTATTGGAACCTTGGATTGCAGGAAAGGACACACCTATTATACAAACCCTCCGTCCCCTGCCTCATATTCACACAATCCTTGCAGCAAGTACAGGAATCTTGGCATTTATTGTCTTCTTAGTGACTTTGATGGCACCACAAGTGGGAGCTTTTGAGACAGACTTAACTGTCAATGGCTTGAAGCAAGCTGCAACAAATATTAACCAGACCAAGGTAATGACAGAACGGGCAGAAGCTGATAGTTTAGGAATTGCTGATGGCACTATGTTATTGGTGACTCGGTGGCTTTAAGGGCAAATACAGCCCTGCAGACAGCCCTTCCTGGAGCACAGATTAATGCGCAGGTCAGCAGAACAACCAAGACTGCCAATGAAATCATGCTCAACAATAGCCAGAATAAATTTTTACCTAAGATGGTGGTCATTGCGACTGGGGTAAATAATCCTGAAAATTACAAGGAAGATTGGGATAGTATCGTAAAAAATCTTCCTAAGGGCCACCATATGGTTTTGGTGACTCCTTATGAGGGGGATAAGACAAAAGAGACCTATGCAATCGTTGAGAAGGCGGCTGCCTATATGAGAGAATTGGCAGAGAAAACTCCTTACATTACGATAGCAGATTGGAATCAAGCTGCTAAGGAACATCCAGAAATTTGGACTGGGACAGACCAAGTCCATTTTGGAAGTGACAATAGTAAAATTGAAGCAGGAGCTAAATTGTATGCAGATACCATTGCTGCAGCCTTGCAAACAGCTCAAGACAAGCCGGTTAAATCAAAATAACCTGTATTAAAAAGAGAAGAGCTGGAGAAATCCAGCTCTTTTAAAATATATCTAGAAAACAGGTCTATACCATTTACAAATGAATCAGAAAGGTTTATAATGTAATTGACATAATAAATATCAAAAGTAATCTTTTAAGGAGGTCATTATTATGCCTAATTACGTTAAAGCGGATCAGTTTTTCTATCCATTTGGCATTCGTCGCGGTGGGTACTTAGAACTTGTTGATGGCAAATTTGGGAAACATGTGGATCAAATTCCTGAAGGAGCAGAGGTTCTTGACTATACTGGTTATAGCATTGCACCAGGTCTTGTGGATACTCATATTCATGGATATGCAGGTGTAGATGTGATGGACAACAACATTGAAGGTACATTGCATACTATGAGTGAAGGACTTCTTAGTACCGGTGTTACCAGTTTCTTGCCCACAACTTTAACAGCCACTTATGAGCAATTGCTTGCAGTCACTGAAAATCTTGGAAACCATTATAAAGAAGCAACAGGTGCTAAGATTCGTGGGATTTATTATGAAGGTCCATATTTCACAGAAACTTTTAAGGGGGCACAAAATCCAACTTATATGAGAGACCCGGGTGTTGAGGAGTTTCATTCTTGGCAGGATGCTGCAAAAGGGATGCTAAATAAAATCGCTATTGCACCAGAACGTGATGGAGTGGAAGATTTTGTACGTACTATTACAGGTGAAGGTGTGACAGTTGCACTTGGACACTCAGATGCGACATTTGAACAAGCTAAGAAGGCAGTTGATGCTGGAGCTAGTGTATGGGTACATGCCTATAATGGGATGCGTGGTTTAACACACCGCGAACTAGGTATGGTAGGAGCTATGTATGAGCTCCCACATACTTACGCAGAATTGATCTGTGATGGTTATCACGTAGATCCAAAAGCTTGTGAGATTTTACTTAAGCAAAAGGGGACAGAAAACATCGCTCTTATTACGGACTGTATGACAGCTGGTGGGCTTGAAGACGGTGACTATATGTTGGGAGAATTCCCTGTTGTAGTAGCAAATGGAACTGCACGTCTCAAATCTACTGGTAATTTGGCAGGTTCTATCCTCAAACTTAAAGATGGTATGAGAAATGTTGTCGAATGGGGAATTGCGAATCCGCATGAAGCGGTCATGATGGCCAGCCTTAACCCAGCTAAATCTGTTAATATTGACGATGTCTGTGGCCAAATCCGCGAAGGATATGATGCAGACTTTATCGTATTAGATAAAGATTTGGAATTGGTAGCAACCTATCTAGATGGTGTGAAACGTTATCAAGCATAAGAGAGAAAGCAGGAGTTAGAGACTAGCTTCTGCTTTTTTATCTATAGTACTTTACTGGTAAATAAAAAAGTTAAAAAAATCACAAAAAAACTTGAATAAGCAAATGAAAGGGTTTACAATTATATTATAAATAGTACAAATAAAAAAAC
>CAKMPG010000033.1:0-4020 GCA_927911355.1 Streptococcus mitis
TCAGGAAGAAGGGGAGAATCTCCACTAGCACCTTGAAAGCGTCCTTCTTGGTTCCAGACCGTACGACCGTGGCGGACAAAGTAGAGTTTCATTACTTGTTGTCCTCCAAAATATCTACAAAGTCAGCTTTTACAAAGCTAGCCAAGTCTTGTGGTGCGACGATAATGCTGTGACCAACTTCGCCTGCAGAGACAATTATTTGATCTAAGTCTAGAGCAATCTTATCGATAAAAATGGGGTAATTGTGTTTCTGACGAATTCCGACAGGATTATTGGCTCCGTGAATATAACCAGTTGTTTTTTCCAAGTCCTTTTGTGGAATCATGCTCACTTTTTTATTGCCAGAAATTTTGGCTAGTTTCTTTTCAGACAAGTGTTGGGTGATAGGGACAATTCCGATAATCGGTCCTGTTTTATCTCCCAAAAGCGCCAAGGTTTTGAAAATCTGATCTCGTTCATAACCTTGAGGAAGTTCTCCTTCTAGGGCATTGATTTGAATCCCCTGATGTGGGATACCTGCTTTAGACAGAATTTGTTCTACCAATGTTTTTTTTGATTTTAACTTTTTTTGCCATTATTTATACTTATCCTCCAATTGGCTCATCCAAATACCAAGCCAGATTCCAAGTGCAAAGAAGAAGGCGATGATGACATACCCAACAAGAGAAATACCAGTGTATTGGATACTTTCAGCGTTTCCTGCATTTGGAATCAAGATCAAAAGAGTACTTGATAAGACGATTCCGATGATGAAATGATAGACGCGTGAGTGGTAGTTGTTTAAGGCATAATCCATCAATTTTGAAAAAATAACGAGAGTTGCGCCTGCTCCGATTCCAATCGGAAAGAAGGTTCCCAAGAGGTCAAATGTTTTAAAACCAGTCAACATAGGAGCATAGAGACCCAAAATCAAAAGTAGATTTGATGGACTGAGGCCAGGAACTAATACGCCAAGAGCTAGCAGTGCACCAGCTAGGACGAAATTAAGAAAGCTGGCACTTAAGGTTCCAACGACAAAATTTAAGGCATAGAGTCCTAATCCAGAAATGATAAAGGTTATCCAGAACCAAGCCAAATCAATCTTGTCTCGGTCAGATTCTCGAGTTGATTCTTTGAGAAGGCTAGGAACTGTACCAATGATGGCACCCGCAAAGCTCCATAAGACAAAGACCTGATAATTTTCAAGCAGGTATTCAATCGGGTAGGAAAATAAGCCGATTCCCAGAAGCATACCGATGGCAACTGGAATAAAGTACAAAACATTTTCTTTAAAGTCTTTAAAGGGATGAGCCAGAAAACCAATCATTCGTTCATAAATTCCTAAGATTGCTGCTAGAACCCCTCCGGAAATTCCCGGTAAGATAAATCCAAGAGCAATGACAATCCCTTTAATAACACGTGCTAACCATGAGAGCATATTTTTCCTCCAACTATTTCTATTTCAAAAAATCCTTACTATATTGTATCACAATCAAACACAAAAATAAAAAGCAAATGATAAACAAATGCTTTTAAGGTTTTAAAAAGAGTTTTCTAAAGGTTTCTTCTTTGTTCTTTAAGGCAGAGATAACGTTGATATCCAAATCGTGGTCAAAGCCAGCAATTTTCCTTTAGACGTGTACTGGTGAATGTCGTAATCTAAATCAGTTTTAGGAGTAGCTTCGTAAAATCCTGAGTCAGAACCATAGGAAGGAATCCAAACAGACGTAAACTTATCTGTATCAATACTGTGCTCTTCCATGAAGTAGACCCCAACGTAGATTCCGATATTTTTAGCACCCAGTGATTCAAGCTTTGCTCGGAAGGCTTCAACACCGTCGTTCATATTAGACATGGTTTTTTCTTCCACGTCTAGCCAATAGTAACTTGGACTGTATGGAGAAGAGGCGTTATAGAATACCTCAGCAGCTTTTTCCATCTCCTGGACATTTTTTCCGGCTACATAGGCATAGACAGCAACTGGGACATTTCGTTTTTGAAACTCAGTGATATGGGTTTTAAAAGGCCTTATCAACACCATTAACATAGGAAGCATCGTTCTCTTTGGACGTTTGAGCACCACTATGGACGCGAACAATAGCTCCAGAAATGTTTTGGGACAGAGTATCGTAATTGATTTCCTCAGGACGCTGCCAACCAGAAACATCAATTACCGGTTTATCTATATTGTGTAGCGCTTGCGTTTCTACTTGCGCGATATTTGACTTTGTTTTTACAGGATGGTCCTCAAAACGAGGGCGATTCAGGATTAAAATGAAAATCATAATCCCAAAAAACCAAATAAAATAAGCGGATTAATTTTCTTTCTCATATCTCATAATTTTACCTAAAATGAAAAAAATCAAAAAAATACTCAAAAAATGGGTTAAGAAAGGACTTTAGAGCATTTTTTCATTCAAGAGCGCGGAATGATTTGAAATATGGTATAATAAAAGGGAATTTCTAGAGAAAAGAGAAGATTATGTCAAATTATGCCATTATTTTAGCAGCGGGTAAAGGGACTCGCATGAAATCTGATTTGCCAAAAGTGTTGCACAAGGTTGCGGGTATTTCTATGCTGGAACATGTTTTCCGTAGTGTGGGAGCTATCCAACCTGAAAAGACAGTAACAGTTGTAGGACACAAGGCGGAATTGGTTGAGCAGGTCTTGGCTGGACAGACAGAATTTGTGACTCAATCTGAACAGTTGGGTACTGGCCATGCAGTTATGATGACGGAGCCTATCTTAGAAGGTTTGTCAGGTCACACCTTGGTCATTGCAGGGGATACTCCTTTAATCACAGGTGAAAGCTTGAAAACTTGATTGATTTTCACATCAATCATAAAAATGTGGCCACTATCTTGACTGCTGAAACGGATAATCCTTTTGGCTATGGACGAATTGTTCGTAATGACAATGCGGAGGTCCTTCGTATTGTTGAGCAGAAGGATGCTACAGATTTTGAAAAGCAAATCAAGGAAATCAACACTGGAACATATATTTTTGATAACGAGCGTTTTGTTTGAGGCTTTGAAAAATATCAATACCAACAACGCTCAAGGTGAATACTATATCACAGATGTCATTGGCATTTTCCGAGAAGCTGGTGAAAAAGTTGGCGCTTATACTTTGAAAGATTTTGATGAAAGTCTTGGGGTAAATGACCGTGTGGCACTTGCGACAGCTGAGTCAGTTATGCGTCGTCGCATTAATCATCAGCACATGGTCAATGGTGTTAGCTTTGTCAATCCAGAAGCAACTTATATCGATATTGATGTTGAGATTGCTCCTGAAGTTCAAATCGAAGCCAATGTTACCTTGAAGGGGCAAACGAAAATTGGTGCTGAGACTGTTTTGACAAACGGTACTTATGTAGTGGATAGCACTATCGGAGCAGGAGCTGTTATTACCAACTCTATGATTGAAGAAAGTAGTGTTGCAGACGGTGTAACTGTTGGACCTTATGCCCACATTCGTCCAGGTTCAAGTCTAGGTGCCCAAGTCCACATTGGGAACTTTGTTGAGGTGAAAGGCTCTTCAATAGGTGAGAATACCAAGGCTGGTCATTTGACTTATATCGGAAACTGTGAAGTGGGTAGCCATGTTAACTTTGGTGCTGGAACCATTACAGTCAACTATGACGGCAAAAACAAATACAAGACAGTCATTGGAAACAATGTCTTTGTTGGTTCAAATTCAACCATTATTGCCCCAGTTGAGTTAGGTGACAATTCCCTTGTTGGTGCGGGTTCAACTATTACTAAAGACGTGCCAGCAGATGCGATTGCTATTGGTCGTGGACGTCAGGTCAATAAAGACGAATATGCAACTCGCCTTCCTCATCATCCTAAGAATCAGTAGGAGCCTATCATGGAATTTGAAGAAAAAACGCTTAGTCGAAAAAGAAATCTATCAAGGACCAATTTTTTAAACGGTTCAAGACCAGGTTGTATTACCAGAAGGTAAGGGAACTGCCCAACGTGATTTGATTTTCCACAATGGAGCTGTCTGACGTTTAGCCGTAACCGATGAGCAAAAAC
>CAKMPG010000034.1:0-4488 GCA_927911355.1 Streptococcus mitis
TGATTTGTGCTCAAGTCTATCTCTATAAGGGCTATATTTTACAGGACCGCTACAAGTACCAGTTGGAGAATCGTCATCCTTATTTTTTTGATGGAACATGATTTTAGGGGAACGGCAGAGGAGATTTTTTCATGCCTTGCCTGCCTTTCAGCAGGGGACGGATTTGGATAAGAAAATTCTCTGGGAATGGCTCCAGTTAATTGAATATATGGCTGAAAATGGTGGCCAGCATATGCGGATTGGTTTGGATTTGACATCAGGTTTTCTTGTCTTTTCAAGGATGGCAGCCATTTTGAAACGGTATTTGGAATACAATCGTTTTATTACCATTGAAGCCTATGACCGAACTCGACATTATGATTTGCTGGTTACCAATAACCCGATTCATAAGAAGGAACAGACTCCAGTTTATTATTTAAAAAAACGACTTGGATTTGGAAGATTTGGCAGCGATTCGTCAGTTATTATTCACTTAAAAAGGCTTGGTTGTTCCAGGTCTTTTTTGTGAAATTCACACAACTACTCACATTTTTTAAAAAAATTAAAAAAAAGTTGATGAATAAGAAAGCGCTTTATTTTGTATACTAGTTAGTGTAAAGAGGAAACATCCTCAAGATCTTTATCAGGAGGACAGCACATGTCACAAGAAAAATACATTATGGCCATTGACCAGGGAACTACAAGTTCTCGTGCCATTATTTTCAACAAAAAAGGAGAAAAAGTTAGCTCGAGTCAAAAAGAGTTTACCCAGATTTTCCCTCAGGCAGGTTGGGTAGAGCACAATGCTAATGAAATTTGGAACTCTGTTCAGTCAGTTATTGCGGGTGCTTTCATCGAAAGTGGTGTCAAGCCAAATCAAATCGAAGCAATCGGGATTACCAACCAGCGTGAAACAACTGTCGTCTGGGATAAGAAAACAGGGCTCCCTATCTACAATGCTATCGTTTGGCAATCACGTCAGACAGCTCCTTTGGCTGAACAACTAAAAAGTCAAGGTTATGTGGAAAAATTCCATGAAAAGACTGGTTTGATCATCGATGCTTACTTCTCTGCTACCAAGGTTCGTTGGATTTTGGATCATGTAGAAGGTGCTCAAGAGCGAGCAGAAAAAGGGGAATTGCTCTTTGGTACCATCGATACTTGGTTGGTTTGGAAATTGACTGACGGTGCGGCTCACGTGACGGACTACTCAAATGCAGCTCGTACCATGCTTTATAACATTAAAGAACTTAAATGGGATGACGAGATTTTGGAAATCCTCAACATTCCTAAGACTATGCTACCAGAAGTTCGTTCTAACTCTGAAATCTACGGCAAGACAGCCCCATTCCATTTCTACGGTGGAGAAGTGCCAATCTCAGGTATGGCTGGGGACCAACAAGCGGCCCTCTTTGGGCAGTTGGCCTTTGAACCAGGTATGGTCAAGAATACTTATGGAACAGGTTCTTTCATCATCATGAATACTGGTGAAGAGATGCAGTTGTCTGAAAACAACCTATTAACAACCATTGGTTACGGAATCAACGGCAAGATTACTATGCCTTGGAAGGTTCAATCTTCATCGCAGGAAGCGCCATTCAGTGGCTTCGTGACGGTCTTCGCATGGTTGAAAATTCACCAGAATCTGAAAAATACGCTCGTGATTCTCACAACAATGATGAAGTTTATGTCGTTCCAGCCTTTACAGGTCTAGGTGCTCCATACTGGAACCAAAACGCTCGCGGTTCTGTCTTTGGCTTAACTCGTGGAACAAGCAAAGAAGACTTTATCAAGGCGACTTTGCAATCTATCGCTTATCAAGTGCGTGACATCATCGACACCATGCAAGTGGATGCGCAGACAGCTATCCAAGTCTTGAAAGTAGACGGTGGTGCAGCTATGAACAACTTCCTCATGCAGTTTCAAGCTGACATTTTGGGAATCGATATCGCACGCGCCAAAAACTTGGAAACAACAGCTTTGGGGGCAGCCTTCCTAGCAGGTTTGTCAGTAGGTTACTGGAAAGACTTGGATGAGTTGAAACTCTTGAACGAGACAGGAGAACTCTTCGAACCATCTATGAACGAATCTCGCAAGGAACAACTCTACAAGGGCTGGAAGAAAGCTGTGAAAGCAACCCAAGTCTTTGCGGAAGTAGACGACTAATACTGGAAGAATAAAGCGACTCAGTTAGAAAGTGTGTAAATATGGAATTTTCAAAGAAAACACGTGAATTATCAATTAAAAAAATGCAGGAACGTACCTTGGACCTCTTGATTATCGGTGGAGGAATCACTGGTGCTGGTGTAGCCTTGCAGGCGGCAGCTAGTGGTCTAGATACTGGTTTGATTGAAATGCAGGACTTCGCAGAAGGAACATCCAGCCGTTCAACAAAATTGGTTCACGGAGGACTACGTTACCTTAAGCAATTTGATGTAGAAGTAGTATCAGATACAGTTTCTGAACGTGCAGTGGTTCAACAAATCGCTCCACACATTCCGAAACCAGACCCAATGCTCTTGCCAGTTTACGATGAAGATGGAGCTACTTTTAGCCTCTTCCGTCTTAAAGTAGCTATGGATCTTTACGACCTCTTGGCAGGTGTCAACAACACACCAGCTGCTAACAAGGTTTTGAGCAAGGAAGAAGTCTTGGAACGCCAGCCAAACTTGAAGAAAGAAGGTTTGGTAGGAGGTGGAGTTTATCTTGACTTCCGTAACAACGATGCTCGTCTCGTGATCGAAAACATCAAACGTGCCAACCAGGACGGTGCCCTCATTGCTAACCACGTGAAGGCAGAAGGCTTCCTATTTGACGAAAGTGGCAAGATTACAGGTGTTGTAGCTCGTGATCTCTTGACAGACCAAGTCTTTGAAATCAAGGCCCGTCTGGTTATTAACACAACAGGTCCTTGGAGCGACAAGGTGCGCAATTTGTCTAATAAGGGAACACAATTCTCACAAATGCGTCCAACTAAGGGAGTTCACTTGGTAGTGGATTCAAGCAAGATCAAGGTTTCACAGCCAGTTTACTTTGATACAGGTTTGGGTGATGGCCGTATGGTCTTTGTTCTCCCACGTGAAAACAAGACTTACTTCGGTACAACGGATACAGACTACACAGGTGATTTGGAACATCCAAAAGTGACGCAGGAAGATGTAGATTACCTACTTGGCATTGTCAATAACCGCTTCCCAGAAGCCAACATTACTATTGATGATATCGAAAGCAGCTGGGCAGGTCTTCGTCCATTGATCGCAGGCAATAGCGCTTCTGACTACAATGGAGGAAATAACGGAACCATCAGTGATGAAAGCTTTAACAACTTGATTACGACTGTTGAATCTTATCTCTCTAAAGAAAAAACTCGTGAAGATGTAGAGGCTGCTGTTAGCAAGCTTGAAAACAGTACCTCTGAGAAACATTTGGACCCATCTGCAGTTTCTCGTGGTTCTAGCTTGGACCGAGATGATAATGGTCTCTTGACCCTTGCTGGTGGTAAAATCACAGACTACCGTAAGATGGCTGAAGGAGCTATGGAGCGCGTGGTTGACATCCTCAAAGCAGAATTTGACCGTAGCTTTAAACTCATCAATTCTAAGACTTACCCTGTTTCAGGTGGGGAATTGAACCCAGCAAATGTGGACTCAGAAATCGAAGCCTTTGCGCAACTTGGAGTGTCACGTGGTTTGGATAGCAAGGAAGCTCATTACCTAGCAAATCTTTATGGTTCAAATGCACCGAAAGTCTTTGCTCTTGCTCATAGTTTAGAACAAGCACCAGGACTCAGCTTGGCAGATACCTTGTCCCTTCACTATGCAATGCGCAATGAGTTGGCTCTGAGCCCAGTTGACTTCCTCCTTCGTCGTACCAACCACATGCTCTTTATGCGTGATAGTTTGGATAGCATCGTTGAGCCAGTTTTGGATGAAATGGGACGATTCTATGACTGGACTGAAGAAGAAAAAGCCGCTTACCGTGCGGATGTCGAAGCAGCTCTTGCTAACAACGATTTAGCAGAATTAAAAAATTAAGAAAAAATAAAAGAGGCGGCGGGCAACAATCCTTGTCGCCCGCCCCTTCTTTTTAATGGAGATAGAAAGATGATGAATGAATTATTTGGAGAATTTTTGGGAACTTTAATCCTGATTCTTCTAGGAAATGGTGTTGTTGCAGGTGTGGTTCTTCCTAAAACTAAGAGCAATAGCTCAGGTTGGATTGTGATTACCATGGGTTGGGGGATTGCAGTTGCGGTTGCAGTATTTGTATCTGGCAAGCTCAGTCCAGCTCATTTAAACCCAGCTGTGACAATTGGTGTGGCTTTAAAAGGTGATTTACCTTGGGCTTCCGTTTTGCCTTATATCTTAGCCCAGTTCGCCATTTGGCAATTTATTGCCGTCCTCGTCAATGATAAAGGTTGGAGAATCGGCCTTGGTATAGCCGATTGGTAGGCGTTTGAGAGTCGCTAACATCTCGTCTGTCACAGCAACAGCTGACAGGGCTACTGTG
>CAKMPG010000035.1:0-7951 GCA_927911355.1 Streptococcus mitis
GTGGCTGGCGCAGTCCCCAACAGGACTGAGAAATGTTGGCTTAGGCTTTCCTAGTCTTTGGTTGCTGCTTCAAGTTATTACTTGTAAGAAAATAGGAGATATGCTATACTTGAAGAGTTGACTATGCACGTTCCTGTGCAACCGCACGAACATCGTTGCTTGATTATTCAAGTTTAAGTGGTTCGTCCCACGATGATAGGCGAGTCTTCACAAAAAAATTCGGGGAAACCCATAAAAATCATAGGAGGTGCATAATGAGCACATACGCAATTATCAAAACTGGCGGAAAACAAGTTAAAGTTGAAGTTGGTCAAGCAGTTTACGTTGAAAAATTGAACGTTGAAGCTGGTCAAGAAGTTACTTTTAACGAAGTTGTTCTTGTTGGTGGTGAAAACACTGTTGTCGGAACTCCACTTGTTGCTGGAGCTACTGTAGTTGGAACTGTTGAAAAACAAGGAAAACAAAAGAAAGTTGTTACTTACAAGTACAAACCTAAAAAAGGTAGCCACCGAAACAAGGTCACCGTCAACCATATACAAAAGTTGTCATCAACGCAATCAACGCTTAATTTTAAGGAGAACACATGATACAAGCAGTCTTTGAGAGAGCCGAAGATGGCGAGCTGAGGAGTGCGGAAATTACTGGACACGCCGAGAGTGGCGAATACGGCTTAGATGTCGTGTGTGCATCGGTTTCTACGCTTGCCATTAACTTTATCAATTCTATTGAGAAATTTGCAGGCTATGAACCAATCCTAGAATTAAACGAAGATGAAGGTGGCTATCTGATGGTTGAAATTCCAAAAGATCTTCCTTCACACCAGAGAGAAATGACCCAGTTATTCTTTGAATCATTTTTCTTAGGTATGGCAAACTTATCGGAGAACTCTTCTGAGTTCGTCCAAACCAGAGTTATCACAGAAAACTAACACGGAGGAAAACATTATGTTAAAAATGACTCTTAACAACTTGCAACTTTTCGCCCACAAAAAAAGGTGGAGGTTCTACATCAAACGGACGTGATTCACAAGCAAAACGTCTTGGAGCTAAAGCAGCTGACGGACAAACTGTAACAGGTGGATCAATCCTTTACCGTCAACGTGGTACACACATCTACCCAGGTGTAAACGTTGGACGTGGTGGAGACGATACTTTGTTCGCTAAAGTTGAAGGCGTAGTACGCTTTGAACGTAAAGGACGCGATAAAAAACAAGTTTCTGTTTACCCAATCGCTAAATAAAAAGGTCCAGTGAACCTTTTTATCCCGAGCCTTGAAATATAAAGGCGAGGAAGCTAGAAGTAGCATTAAATAAGGCTTTCCGAGATTTCGGAGAGCCTGTTTTTTTGTTTTGCTACCTATTTTGGTACCCACATTATGGAAATTGTATTTGCATCATATTATAAACGGTAAATCAACAAGATTTGCTGTTTTTATTTGTTTGAAATAAAATGAGGACTTAAAAAAGATATCATTCTAATTCTTGTATTAGGATGTTAGAGAATTCATTTAGATTTGAAAGTTTCCTAATTTTTTTCCTTTTTGGAAAACTTCTAAAATATGGTATAATGAAAAGATAAAGAAGTTGGGGGTAGAAGATGAACATTCAACAATTACGCTATGTTGTGGCTATTGCGAATAGCGGTACTTTTCGTGAAGCTGCTGAAAAGATGTATGTTAGTCAGCCGAGTCTGTCTATTTCTGTTCGTGATTTGGAAAAAGAGTTGGGCTTTAAGATTTTCCGTCGGACCAGCTCAGGGACTTTCTTGACTCGTCGTGGTATGGAATTTTATGAAAAAGCGCAAGAATTGGTTAAAGGATTTGATATTTTTCAAAATCAGTATGCCAATCCTGAGGAAGAAAAGGATGAATTTTCCATTGCTAGTCAGCACTATGACTTCTTGCCACCAACCATTACGGCCTTTTCAGAGCGCTATCCTGATTATAAGAACTTTCGTATTTTTGAATCAACTACTGTTCAAATTTTAGATGAAGTAGCGCAAGGGCATAGTGAGATCGGGATTATCTACCTCAACAATCAAAATAAAAAAGGTATTATGCAACGGGTTGAAAAGCTAGGTCTGGAGGTCATTGAATTGATTTCCTTCCATACCCACATTTATCTCCGCGAGGGGCATCCTTTGGCTCAGAAAGAGGAATTGGTTATGGAGGATTTAGCTGATCTACCAACGGTTCGTTTCACTCAAGAAAAAGACGAGTACCTTTATTATTCAGAGAACTTTGTTGATACCAGTGCGAGCTCGCAGATGTTCAATGTGACAGACCGTGCTACTTGAATGGTATTTGGAGCGGACGGACGCTTATGCAACAGGTTCCGGATTTTTAGATAGTGACAGTGTCAATGGGATTACAGTCATTCGTCTCAAGGATAACCTAGATAATCGCATGGTCTATGTTAAACGTGAAGAAGTGGAGCTGAGTCAAGCTGGGACTCTCTTTGTAGAAGTCATGCAAGAATATTTTAATCAGAAGAGGAAATCATGAAAAAAAGAGGAATAGTGGTAGTCATTGTACTACTTTTGATTGGGCTTGATCAGTTGGTAAAATCCTATATCGTCCAGCAGATTCCACTGGGTGAAGTGCGCTCTTGGATCCCCAATTTCGTTAGCTTGACCTACCTGCAAATCGAGGGGCTGCCTTTTCGATGCTACAAGACCAGCAGTGGTTATTTGCTATCATTACACTTGTCGTTATGGTAGGTGCCATTTGGTATCTACATAAGCACATGGAGGACTCACTCTGGATGGTCTTGGGTTTGACCTTGATTATCGCAGGTGGTCTTGGGAACTTTATTGACAGGGTAAGTCAGGGCTTTGTTGTGGATATGTTTCACTTGGACTTTATCAATTTTGCAATTTTCAATGTGGCAGATAGCTATCTGACTGTTGGAGTGATTATTTATTGATTGCAATGCTAAAAGAGGAAATAAATGGAAATTAAAATTGAAACTGGTGGCCTGCGTTTAGATAAGGCTTTGTCGGATTTGACAGAATTATCACGTAGTCTCGCGAATGAACAAATCAAATCAGGACAGGTCTTGGTTAATGGTCAAGTCAAGAAAGCTAAATACACAGTTCAAGAGGGTGATATCGTCACTTACCATGTACCAGAGCCGGAGGTCTTAGAGTATGTGGCTGAGAATCTTCCGCTAGATATCATCTACCAAGATGAGGATGTGGCCGTCGTTAACAAACCTCAGGGGATGGTGGTGCATCCGAGTGCTGGTCATACTAGTGGAACTCTGGTAAATGCCCTTATGTATCATATTAAGGACTTGTCGGGTATCAATGGGGTTCTGCGTCCAGGAATTGTTCACCGTATTGATAAGGATACGTCGGGTCTTCTCATGATTGCTAAAAATGATGAGGCGCATCTAGCACTTGCCCAAGAACTTAAGGATAAAAAGTCTCTCCGCAAATATTGGGCGATTGTTCATGGAAATTTGCCTAATGATCGTGGTGTGATTGAAGCGCCGATTGGCCGTAGTGAAAAAGACCGTAAGAAACAGGCTGTGACTGCTAAAGGGAAGCCTGCAGTGACTCGTTTCCACGTCTTGGAACGCTTTGGTGATTACAGCTTAGTGGAGTTACAACTGGAGACAGGGCGTACCCATCAAATCCGTGTTCATATGGCTTATATTGGTCATCCAGTCGCTGGGGATGAAGTCTATGGTCCTCGTAAGACTCTGAAAGGGCATGGACAATTTCTTCATGCCAAGACCCTAGGTTTTACTCATCCGAGAACAGGTGAGATTTTGGAATTTACAGCAGATATCCCAGAGATTTTTAAGGAAACTTTGGAGAGATTGAGGAAGTAAGAATGAAAAAGAAATTAACTAGTTTAGCACTTGCAGGCGCTTTTTTAGGTTTGTCATGGTATGGAGATGTTCAAGCTCAAGAAAGTTCAGGAAATAAAATTCACTTTATCAATGTTCAAGAAGGTGGCAGTGATGCGATTATTCTTGAAAGCAATGGACATTTTGCCATGATTGATACAGGAGAAGATTATGATTTCCCAGATGGAAGTGATTCTCGTTATCCGTGGAGAGAAGGAATTGAAACATCTTATAAGCATGTTCTAACAGACCGTGTCTTTCGTCGTTTGAAGGAATTGGGTGTTCAAAAACTTGATTTTATTTTAGTCACTCATACTCACAGTGACCATATTGGAAATGTTGATGAATTACTGTCTACCTATCCAGTTGACCGAGTTTATCTTAAAAAATATAGTGATAATCGTATTACTAATTCTGAACGTCTATGGGATAATATGTATGGCTATGATAAGGTTTTACAGACTGCCGCTGAAAAAGGTGTTTCAGTTATTCAAAATATCACACAAGGGGATGCTCATTTTCAGTTTGGAGACATGGATATTCAACTCTATAACTATGAAAATGAAACTGATTCATCAGGTGAATTAAAGAAAATTTGGGATGACAATTCTAATTCCTTGATTAGCGTGGTAAAAGTCAATGGTAAGAAAATTTACCTTGGGGGCGACTTAGATAATGTTCATGGAGCAGAAGACAAGTATGGTCCTCTCATTGGAAAAGTTGATTTGATGAAGTTTAATCATCACCATGATACCAACAAATCAAATACCAAGGATTTTATTAAAAATTTGAGTCCGAGTTTGATTGTTCAAACTTCGGATAGTTTACCTTGGAAAAATGGTGTTGATAGTGAGTATGTCAATTGGCTTAAAGAACGAGGAATTGAGAGAATCAACGCAGCCAGCAAAGACTATGATGCAACAGTTTTTGATATTCGACAAGACGGTTTAGTCAATATTTCAACTTCCTACAAGCCGATTCCAAGTTTTCAAGCTGGTTGGCATAAGAGTGCATATGGGAACTGGTGGTATCAAGCGCCTGATTCTACAGGAGAATATGCAGTAGGTTGGAATGAAATCGAAGGTGAATGGTATTACTTTAACCAAACGGGTATCTTGTTACAGAATCAATGGAAAAAATGGAACAATCATTGGTTCTATTTGACAGACTCTGGTGCTTCTGCTAAAAATTGGAAGAAAATTGATGGAAGCTGGTATTATTTCAACAAAGAAAATCAGATGGAAATTGGTTGGGTAAATACTGGAGGTCAGTCCTATTATTTATCAAACGATGGGGATATGATAACAGGATGGCGTAAGATTGATGGTCAATGGTACTATTTTGCCCAATCAGGGGAAATGAAAACGGGTTGGGTAAAAGATAAAGAAATCTGGTACTATATGGATTCTACTGGTATCATGAAGACAGGCGAGATAGAAGTTTCTGGTCATCATTACTATCTAGAAGAATCAGGAGCTATGAAGCAAGGCTGGCTTAAAAAGGCAAATGATTGGTATTTCTACAAGACAGACGGTTCACGAGCTGTGGGTTGGATCAAAGACAAGGATAAATGGTACTTCTTGAAAGAAAATGGTCAATTACTTGTGAATGGTAAGACACCAGAAGGCTATACTGTTGATTCAAGTGGTGCCTGGTTAGTGGATGTTCCGGTAGAGAAATCTGTTACAACTAAAGTCACAAGTAATTCAGAAATAAAAGAATCTAGTGAAGTAGTGAAAAAAGATCTTGAAAATAAAGAAACGAGTCAACACGAAAGTATTACAAGTTCTTCAACTAGTCAGGATTTGACTTCCTCAACTTCACAAAGCTCTGAAACGAGTGCAAACAAATCGGAATCAGAACAGTAGTAAAAAAGAAGGTTTTAGGGCCTTCTTTTTCCTATCAACTCTTTTCTATTTCCTGCCATTCATGTTATAATGGATAAATATGAAGAATCGGAGTGATACTATGAAATACAAACGGATTGTCTTTAAGGTGGGTACTTCTTCTCTGACGAATGAGGATGGAAGTTTATCACGTAGTAAGGTAAAGGCTATTACCCAGCAATTGGCTATGTTGCACGAAGCTGGTCATGAGTTGATTTTGGTGTCGTCGGGTGCCATTGCTGCTGGTTTTGGAGCCTTAGGATTTAAAAAGCGTCCGACTAAGATTGCTGATAAACAGGCCTCAGCAGCGGTAGGACAAGGGCTTTTGTTGGAAGAATACACGACCAACCTTCTCTTGCGCCAAATCGTTTCTGCACAAATCTTGCTGACCCAGGATGACTTTGTGGATAAGCGCCGTTATAAAAATGCCCATCAGGCTTTGTCAGTTTTACTTAGCCGTGGCGCGATTCCTATCATCAATGAGAATGACAGTGTCGTTATTGATGAGCTCAAGGTTGGGGACAATGATACTCTAAGTGCTCAGGTAGCAGCCATGGTCCAAGCAGACCTTTTGGTCCTCTTGACAGACGTAGACGGTCTATATACAGGAAATCCTAATTCAGATCCAAGAGCCAAACGCTTGGAGAAAATCGAGACTATCAATCGTGAGATTATTGATATGGCCGGTGGAGCAGGTTCTTCAAACGGAACTGGGGGCATGCTAACAAAAATCAAAGCAGCGACTATTGCGACAGAATCGGGCGTTCCTGTTTATATCTGCTCATCCTTGAAGTCAGATGCAATGATTGAGGCGGCTGAGGAGACCAAGGATGGTTCCTACTTTGTTGCTCAAGAGAAGGGACTTCGTACCCAGAAACAATGGCTAGCCTTCTATGCTCAGAGTCAGGGTTCTATTTGGGTTGATAAAGGGGCTGCTGAAGCTCTCTCTCAACATGGAAAGAGTCTTCTCTTATCTGGTATTGTTGAAGCAGAAGGAGCCTTTTCTTACGGTGATATCGTGACAGTATTTGACAAGGAAAGTGGAAAATCACTTGGAAAAGGACGCGTGCAATTTGGTGCATCTGCTTTGGAGGATATGTTGCGTTCTCAAAAAGCCAAGGGGGTCTTGATTCACCGTGACGATTGGATTTCCATTACTCCTGAAATCCAACTACTCTTTACAGAATTTTAGAGGTAAACTATGGTAAGTACACAAGAACAATTTGAACAGGTACAGGCTGTTAAAAAATCAATCAACACAGCCAGTGAAGTCGTGAAAAACCAAGCTCTGCTAGCCATGGCTGATCACTTAGTGGCTGCTACTGAGGAAATTTTAGCGGCCAATGCCCTCGATATGGAAGCTGCTAAGGGTAAAATCTCAGATGTGATGCTGGATCGTCTTTATTTGGATGCAGGGCGTATAGAAGCAATGGCAACTGGGATTCGTGAAGTGGTTGCCTTACCAGATCCAATAGGTGAAGTTTTAGAAACAAGTCATCTTGAAAATGGTTTGGTTATCACCAAAAAACGTGTGGCTATGGGTGTTATCGGTATTATCTATGAAAGTCGTCCAAATGTGACGTCTGACGCAGCTGCTCTAGCTCTCAAGAGTGGGAATGCGGTTGTTCTTCGTAGTGGTAAGGATGCCTATCAAACAGCCCATGCCATTGTCACAGCCTTGAAAAGGGCTTGGAGACGACTACTATCACCCAGATGTGATTCAGCTGGTGGAAGATACCAGCCGTGAAAGTAGCTATGCCATGATGAAGGCCAAGGGCTATTTAGATCTTCTCATTCCTCGTGGAGGGGCTGGTTTGATCAATGCAGTGGTTGAGAATGCGATCGTACCTGTTATCGAGACAGGAACTGGGATTGTCCATGTTTATGTCGATAAGGACGCAGATGAAGATAAGGCACTGTCTATCATCAACAATGCCAAAACCAGTCGTCCTTCTGTTTGTAATGCCATGGAGGTTCTCCTCGTTCATGAAGACAAGGCAACAAGCTTCCTTCCTCGTTTGGAGAAGGTGCTGGTTGCAGATCGAAAAAAAGCTGGGTTGGAACCAATTCAATTCCGCCTTGATAGCAAAGCAAGTCAGTTTATTTCAGGCCAATGCAGCTGAGGCCCAAGACTTTGATACCGAGTTTTTAGACTATGTCCTAGCTGTTAAAGTTGTGAGCAGTTTAGAAGAAGCGGTTGCCCATATTGAAG
>CAKMPG010000036.1:0-5608 GCA_927911355.1 Streptococcus mitis
GTAAATTTTTACCGTTAATGCTGTTACCTTTGATGTAAGCTGGGTCAAGTGCTTTATAAAGCTCTGCCCCTTCTTTCTTATACAAGTCAGTCAAGTCAGCATAGGCACCTTTTTGAGCATTTACAACATAGTTAGATGCAAAAGGCGATATCGTAGTTTTCACCAGATGATGTGATAACTGACATTTTCTTATCATAGTCACCCCATCCAAGATATTGGATATCCAATTTAGCACCAACTTTTTCACCGATGATTTTGTTGGCATTTTCTAGCAATTCATCTAAGTTATCTGGTTTGTCACCGATTTGGTACATTTTGATAACAGTTTTTTCACCTGAAGCTGAGTCAGCAGCTTTCTTGTTACCTGAAAGGTTTCCACAAGCAGCGAGACCAGCAGCCAAAGCGACTACACTAGCAGATGCAAAAGCATATTTTTTCCAGTTTTTCATGATAAAAACTCCTTTTTTTATTTTTAAACTTATAAACAATGTAATGATCTTATACTCAATGAAATCAAAGAGCAAACTAGGAAACTAGTCGCAGGCTGTACTTGAGTACGGCAAGACGACGTTGACGCCGTTTGAAGAGATTTTCGAAGAGTATTAACTTCACACAAGGGAAGTTTGGAAATGAGAAATGATTTTTCTCGACAAGTACTATTCTTTCACACCACCGATAGTCAAACCTTTTACAAAGTAGCGTTGGAAGAATGGATACAGAATCGCGATTGGAAGGGTTGCGACCACAACCATGGCCATACGACCTGTTTCTTTTGGAAGAGCAACTCCCAGTTGACCAGATAGGCCGACTGCTTTGGCGATGTAGTCCATATTTTGCTGGATTTGCATGAGCAAATATTGCAATGGATACAAGTTGTCACTCTTGATGTAAAGAAGGGCGTTGAACCAGTCATTCCAGAAACCAAGAGCTGTCAAAAGCGTGATGGTTGCGATACCTGGTAATGACAATGGCAAACAGATTTGGAAGAAGATCCGGGCCTCACTAGCACCATCGATACGAGCGGATTCAAGAATGGCTTCTGGAATGGTCTTCTTGAAGAAGGAACGCATCAAGATGATGTTGAATGGTGAGAGAAGCATTGGAACAATCAAGGCCCAAACTGTATCACCAAGTTGAAGTAAACGAGTGACCACAATATAGCCTGGTACCAAACCAGCGTTGAACAACATACTAAGAAGGGCAAAGATTGTAAAGAATCTGCGATACTTAAAGGTTGTCCGTGAAATGGCGTAGGCATAAGTTGTTGTGATAAAAACGTTTGTGATAGTCCCCACCACTGTTACAAAAACTGAGATGAAGAGGGCTTGTAGGATTTTATCCTTAAACTGTGCCAAGAACTCAAAACCGTCTAAGCCAAATTGAGATGGGAAGAAGCTATATCCATTTTGGAGGATACTCTTTTCATCTGTCACCGAAATAACGATAACGAATACAAAGGGTAGGATACAAGAGAGGGCGATCAAACCAGAAATGGTACTGAAGAAGATATCTGCTTTCTTACTGAAGGAGTGAATGCCGACATTATCAATTTTTTTCTTTTTTAATTTTCTTTTCTGCCATATTCTCCTCCTTTCTAGAACAAGGCTGAGTTTGGATCAACTCGTCTTGCAAGTAAGTTTGATAGGATAACCAGAATCAAGCCGACTACTGATTGGTAGAGACCTGCTGCTGAAGCCATCCCGATATCCGCTGTCTGAGTCAAACCATTATAAACATATACGTCCAAGACGTTGGTTACGTTATAAAGCTGACCAGCATTGTGGGGAATTTGGTAGAAAAGACCAAAGTCTGCACGGAAGATATTTCCGACTGCAAGGATGGTCAATACGGTTACCAATGGTGTCAACTGCGGAATAGTTACATTGCGAATTCGTTGCCATTTGCTAGCCCCGTCTACTGTTGCTGCTTCGTAGTAGGTTGGATCAATTCCCATGATTGTCGCATAGTACATGACACTGCTATATCCAAAGCCTTTCCAAATACCTAGGAAAAGGAGAAGGTATGGCCAGATGCCCAAATCAGCGTAGAAATTGATTTCCTTCATCCCAATAGACTCTAGGAAATGGTTGAACACCCCTTTGTCAATGTTTAGGAAGGCATCTGTAAAGAAACTGATGATAACCCAAGACAAGAAGTAAGGGAACAACATGGAAGTTTGGAAGATCTTAACCATTCTCTTAGAACGGAGTTCACTGAGGATGATGGCAATCCCTACTGATACAATCAAGCCAATAAAGATAAAGCCGAGATTGTAGAGGACAGTATTTCGTGTGATAATAAAGGCGTCTTTTGAACTAAACAAGAATCTGAAATTATCGAGTCCGACCCATTTACTATTCACGATACTATCTATGAATCCATTACTGGTCATGTGGTAATCTTTAAAGGCAACCACGTTCCCAAATACTGGAATGTAGAAGAATAGAATCAACCAGAGTGCCCCTGGCAAAACCATCAAGAGAAAGATCCAGTTGTCTCTCAAGGTTTTTGAAAACTTATTCATAATTTCCTCCCTTTTTTATTTTGATATCCATCTAAAAATTCCTTTTTAGACTTTTGATAACGATTACATTATTAGTATACTCCTATTTGAAGGTTAGGTTAAACTACTAATTATAGAAAAAACTCCACAAATTATTTTATGTGGAGTACTTTTTTAAGAAAGGGATGTTTCACGAGAAACACTCTGCCCAAGGTAAGGTATTCTTGTTTTTAAGTTGTATAAATCGTTGAAGCTGTCGCAATAGTATGCCACTGGTTGGCTGTTGTGGCTGCGAAGTCCTTGTCTGCGTAGAAGTCTGTAAATGGTAAGATTTCCACTTCTAACTCGTCGATGCGGTCAATCTGACCAGCCAGATAAGCCTCGATACGGCTTTCTGCTCGCTTGAAGCGTTGCAAGAGTCCGCCCATACGGATATCGACCGTATCCAAGCCAAAGACCTTGTTTTCTTTCATCCATTGGTGGCTAAAGAGGGCATGGAAGTGCTCAATTTGGCTTCTGAGTCCTGGTAATTCTTGTCTTGCGATTTCTTGCAGACTTTCCTTATCGTTTACTTGATAGGCCTGACGAATGCGTCGTCCCACATCCACTTTGCTACGTAAAATCTGGTTCAACTGGGCCTGAGTTTCAAAGAGGTAGGCATAGTTGCCAGCTTTTTCTTTAATGTTAGCAAGCGTCTCAGCAGCCTGAGCGAAGTGCGGTTTGTCCTGTTCAGGTGTCATGTGTCGGTCAAGAATCGGACAGAGAACATCCTGATAAAAGACATAGCGGTTGGGATTGATCCCACTGAGATTGCCTGGCAGGTCTGGCAAGAGGTTGGCAAGGTCAATCTGCATAAAGTCCTCAACCGATAAACCTGTATTGGTTTTGAAGTGTGCAGTCAAACGGTCTAGGTCATTGCGGTAGCTGAGTTCTGCCCAGATTTGCAAGCTTGGTAGGACAGCGAATTGGGCAGTTTCCCCACCATTATCCCCCCAACCTGTCACAATGACTTCTTTGATATCATTGGCACGGCAGGCTTTATTAGCTTCGACTGCGATGAGACGGCTGAAATGGTTATTGGGTGTGAAACCAATCCACTTCCAAGCACCTCCTGCAAATGCAAGGTCATGGCTAATCTTGTGATGGTTGCGGAAGTTGCGATTGTATTTTTCCTCGCTATCCTGATAATAATCCCAGTAAACCAAAGTCACTCGGTCTTTGAGACGGTCTAGGTAGACACGAGTTTCTTCTGGAATTTCCACATCACGGTCGTACTGACCATCTGCTGACATGAGTTTAAAGAACATATCGCTCCACATCTGGCAGTGGAAACCATATTTGTCAGCAATATCCAGCACGCGCTCCAAATGTTGACACATGAGGAGACTACGGTCCACAACACCGTTCAGAATCAGGTAGCGTCCCAAACCAACCAAGTGGGCTTCATCCATTCCGATATTGACCTTGCGAGTCTTCAGTTTAGATAGAGTAACAAACATGCCATCAATCAGGTCATAAACCTTTTCTTCGCCGATAAGAAGAATGTCCTCTACATCACGGAGCTCCTGCACTTCTTTGACACCCCATTTAACGAAGGCTGACAAGTGGGCCAAGGTCTGGATGCAAGGCACAAAGGTCATATCAAACTGCTGGGCATAGGCTTCGATTTCCTGCAACTCCTTAGCCGAATAAGCTCCACGGAAATAGCCAAAGTAAGGCTGCCCTTCAATCTGGTAAGTGTCTTCCATGTAGAGCTCAAAGGTTGAGTAGCCCATGAGAGCCAAGACCTCAATCATCTGCTTGGCAGAAGCCATATTTAGCACCGCATTTCGAGAACAGTCTGCCATATAGGCTAAATCTTCATAAGCTGCTTGTTCCTCAATCTCTACCTTGTCACTTTCTGCTAGGGATGTTGCCAACAGGGACAAGGCACGATAAAGTTGGTGGGGTTTGCGGTAAGTTAATTGATAGTGTCCACCCTCACCCTTGATAGAGATAGAGGCTTGGTCAGATTGGGCGACAGCTACCTCTACATCTGGTAGCGAAATGTACTTTGTCAGCAAGTCGATTGCCTGAGTTTGTTTGGAATTAATTCCTGTAATCTTACCATTGGTTTTCCTCCTGTAGCCAGTTGACAAGGGCCCCGTAGAGATTAGCATCTGCATGATAGGTGCAGGCTTGGATAACTGGTGCGACCGTGTATTCTTCGTAGGTATCGACAAAGTCTTCAACAGCTTCCTTGACACCTTGTATAAAATCTGGATTTTGACTGATAGAACCTCCCAGACTGATGACATCTGGGTCGATGAGATATTGAATATTGAGCAAGCCTTGCGCCAGATTACGGTTCATGCGCTCAATCGCTTCTTGACAAAGGGCATTTCCTGCTTCGGCCTCTTGGTAAATCTTGCGACCGTCCCAGTCAGTCTGACCAGATTTTTCAATCACGTATCGCACCATATTGCCAGTTGACGCTAGTTGCGACCAGTTGTTGAGCTTTTCAGCAGGGGCAAGGGTGGTCATGTAGCCAAATTCTCCACCCAGGCCGTGGCGACCTCGATGAAGTCTACCATTGATAATCATGGCTCCGCCAATCCCTGTCCCAATCACGACACAGGCTGCATTTTCAAGTTCTGGATGAGCTAGCAGTTCACTAAGTCCAACGCAGTTGGCATCATTTTCCAGATGGACAGGAATCTGATAAGAGCTAAGCGCCTCATACCAAGAAAATCCGTGAATGTAGGGCACCGCACTGAAGCCATCAATCACACCTGTCTCTTGATTGACCGCGCCTGGAACGCTCATAGCAATCCCGCTGTAATCCTGTTCTGACAAGCGCTGGCCTAGCCAAGCTAGTAAATCTTCCAAACTTTCTGGCGTTGGAATGCTTGTCTTATCCAGTATTTTCCCATCAGGAGTCAGACTGGCAAACTTAATTCCAGTCCCTCCGATATCAATCGTTGCAATGGTCATTGTTTTTACCATAAAAAGGGGCGAATCAGCAGTTAGTTCTTACCTTTTCGCCCCTCCTTTCTATCTTGTAGTATTAGTTATCAAACATTTTCAAAATCTTAGATTTCTTCTTTTTGGATGAATTCTGTACGA
>CAKMPG010000037.1:0-4427 GCA_927911355.1 Streptococcus mitis
TGGTGGGCCACCAGCATATCATTAGAACGCTGGGTCAAGGTCGCATCCAAATAAATTTCCCCATCTACACGGCGGACATCAAACATGGTCTGAAAAGCGCACGGGAGCAGCCCCATCTGTTTCTTCGAAAGCTTGGTAATCCCAGAGCGAAATGATATTGCGGCGGTTCCAAGGGTTGGCTTCCAACTGCTTGAGAATCTTATTGATGATATCGTGTTTCTTAACAACGGCACCATAGCGCTCACCGATGGTTCCCGTATCTCCCACTTCCCAGTCATTCCAGTAGTGAACATTGTACTTGTCATTAAGCACGTCTAGGCTATTTGACTGGTCTTGGTAAATCCAGAGCACTTCCTTGATGGCGGATTTGATAGCGATAGGGCGTAAAGTTGTAATGGGGAATTCCCCCTTGGCCAAGTCATACTCGGCAAATGCACCCGTTACATACTTGGAGTTGGCAACTGTCCCATCCTTGTACTTGGGACGTGCTTGCTCTGAGAAAACACCTTCCTTTAGAATGCGTTCAATATTCTCTTTAAAAATCGTATCTGATTTTGTCATTTACTCTCACCTCATTTATTTCCTAACTAGTATAGCATAAAAAAAGAAAGGAGGAAAATCACTCGCTTCTGGAAAGCAATTTTCTCCTTTTTCTATTTTATTGCAATACAAGTGATGCTGCTCCGATAACTCCAGCGTCATTTCCTAGAGTTGCAAGAGCTAGTTTAGTAGTTGTGCGTACTTGTGGGAAGGTATTTTCATCGTAGACTTTTTGAACACCTTGTAGAAGGAATTCTCCCGCAGCTGATACACCACCACCGATAACGATTGTTGATGGGTTTAGGATTGAGCCAATGTTAGCACAAGCGATTCCCAAGTAACGTGAGAAATTACGGTAAACGATCAAAGCAAGATCGTCTCCTTCTTTTGCCAAATCAAAGACAGTCTTAGCGGTTACTTCTTCTCCATTATCAATCAAGCGTTTCAAGGCTGCATCGCCTTCGTATTCATCGGCATAGCGACGAGTCAAGTTGACAATCCCTGTTGCTGAAGCAACTGTCTCAAGGCAACCTTTCTTACCGCAAGTACATGCGATTGGTTGATCAAAGTCAACAGTGATATGACCAAGCTCACCTGCTGCACCAGCAACACCGTGAAGCAATTTGCCTTCAGCGACGATACCGCCACCAACACCAGTACCGAGTGTCATAAATACAACATCTGGTTGGTTATCACCAGCCCCCATCCAACGCTCACCAAGAGCAGCTACGTTGGCATCATTATCGATGAAGAATGGAATACCCAAGGCCTTTTCAATCTTCTCTTTAATTGGTTGAAGGGTTTTCCAGTTGAGGTTGTAGGCACCGATAACAGTCCCTTTTTCACGGTCAACCACACCTGGTGATCCCATCCCAATTCCTTGGAAGTCCGCTGCTGCCAATCCAAGCAAGTCCAAACGATGCTGAATAGACTCAATCATATCATCTACGATATGACTTCCCTCATCCAAAATGTTGGTCTTGATAGACCATTTTTCTTGGATTTCTCCTGCTGTTGTCAAGATTGCAAATTTGATAGAAGTTCCACCAAGGTCAATCCCAATAATCTTTTGACTCATCATATTCTCCTTTTTCATTATGAATTAATTGAAAATGCTTACAGTACTAGTATAACAAATTTTAGTTGCTTATGCAAAGGTTTGCATTAACTTTCTGGATTTTATCCTGACTTATGGTTTCCAGAGACCTGAAGCATCTACATAATAACGGCCTCCATCAACTCGCTCATTTTTAGCCATTTTACCATCTGATTTCAATAGTAGTTTTCTTGCCATGCATTGCGAGCATAAGAACCATCTGATTTCAAGTAATACCAGGCTTGGTAAGAAGAGTCATAAAGCCACTCACCTTGTGCCATTTTACCGTTTGATTTAAGGTAATAATCTCCTTGCCATGCATTCTTTGCATAAGATCCATCTGATTTCAAATAATACCAAGCTTGATAGTAAGAATCATAAATCCATTCGCTCTGTGCCATTTTACCATCTGATTTCAAGTAATAGTTTCCCTGCCATGCATTTTTCACTGGATTTCCATTTTCATCAAAATAGTACCAAGCGCCATCCTGCTCAACCCAACCACTTGTTGTTGCTGAACTTGTGTTAGTTTGAGCCACCGTTGATTGTTTTGCTTTGAAAGCACCCTTAGGAGCATTCTTCAATTCACAAGCTACACCATCATGGTCTCGGTCTAACTTGGCAGAATATCCTGGTTCTCCCTCGTGAATATCCGAGTATCCATTCGCCCAAGCTTCCTTACAACTAGAAAAATGAACGTTTTCTTCTGCTAACACAGGTTGTGAAAACAAGGCTAAAGCTGGCAGGGTAGCCAGACTCATTTTTAAAAATAGACGTTTGTTCATTTCTTTCTCCCATAATTATGATATCGATTTCACTATTATTTTATCAAACTTATTTCAGCAATTCAAGAAAACTTCTAGTTATTGCTGCAAACTCTTTTGGTTTGGCTCTATTCAAGACATGAGGACCGTCAGGGATAATCTGGAATTGGGAATTTGGCATCAGTTCTTGAATAGCTTTCATTGAACTGAGATTAGGCTTATCTTGACTACCACAAATTAACAAAGTTGGATAGGGACAATTCTTTGCAATCTCTCTTAAATCAAGTGTTTTTAATTCCTCAGAAACTCCAACCAAAAGCGATTTATCTGCTCCCTGTTTCTCAAATGTCCTTTTGGGAAGTAGTTTAAAAATCAGCAACTGAATGTAAAAAAGGATATTGCCCGCCACTTTCAATGGACAGCCTGACAAAACCAAGGCCTGAAGATTTGGTAAATCGTAACTGGAAAGTTCTAGTGCCAGAGCAGCACCTAAGGACAATCCAATCAAAACAAAAGGTTCTGTCTCTTTTGATAAATACTGATAGATGCGCTCCTTGGCTTCTTGATAGGTAGCAACTCCGGAAGGAAATAACTCTAGGGCTTCAGAAGGATAATCTACAAGCAACTCTTGCACTTCTTGCCAACTATCTGCTGACTGGCCTAATCCATGTAAAAATATTAGTTTCATTTAGTTCTCCCTTACTGACAATTCATACAAGCCCCTGACTGCATTACAGCCATAAATAGCTTCTGCTCCCTTCAAATCTTCTATGGTCAAGGCTCTCTCTTCTACCTGTCCTGTTTCCAGCAAGAGCTGACGGTAAATTCCTGGCAAGATTCCCAGTCGGATAGGCGGTGTGTAGAGTTTCCCAGAAATTTTCAGAACCAAATTTCCGATAGAGGTTTCAAGAAGTTCTCCAGACTTATTATGGTAAATGATCTCTTGCTCCCCTATGCTCAAATGCGGTCGGTGAGTCGTTTTGAAGTAGATAAAGGCTTGTTGCAAATTGGCTTCCTGAAGGCAAAGTTTGGCCTGACAAAAACTTGGACTAAGAGCTGTTAATACTTGACGATCTACTTCTATCTCTCCAGACTTGTCGAGAGAAATATGCAAGCGGTAATCTTGATTAGCATCACAAGCCTGACACTCTTCCTCTATCTTTTGTTTCAAGTTTTCTGAATCAAATGGAAAGGCAAAATACCGACTAGCTTTTCTCAGCCTTTCTATATGTTGTTCTTCAAACAGCAAGTTCTTCTGGCTGATTTTCCCTGTAGTAATCAGTTTGAAACGAGCTTGTTTACGATAAAGAACTGCCGCCTTTTGATGAACCTCACGGTATTCAGACTCCCAAGTGCTATCCCATGTAATGCCTCCGCCAACTCCATAGATGGCTTTCCCTTGATGCAGTTGAATGGTCCGAATAGCAACATTGAAAATTCGTCGTCCATTTGGAAGCAGGAGACCAATCGTTCCACAGTAGACTCCGCGCGGTTGTGGCTCCAAGTCCTTGATGATTTCCATAGTCGCAATTTTCGGAGCTCCCGTTATGGAACCACAAGGAAATAGAGAACGGAATATCTCTACAAGGTCAACATCCTCTCGCAACCAACTCTTGATGGTCGAAGTCATCTGCCAAACCGTTGAATACTGTTCCACTTGGCAAAGACGCTCTACATGCTCACTCCCCACCTCAGAAATACGGTTCATGTCATTGCGCAAGAGGTCCACAATCATCATATTTTCAGAGCGATTTTTAGAATCCTGCTCCAACCAACTGGCCTGTTCAAGATCTTCTTGGTCAGTTACCCCACGCTGAGTCGTTCCCTTCATTGGTCGTGTTGTCAACTCGCGGTCATTTTGCTCAAAAAAGAGTTCTGGACTCATGGAAAATCACTGCCATCTCGTCATGTTTCAACATAAAGCATTGTAGCCCGCCTCCTGCTCTACTACCATACGATTTGTAGATGGCAAAAGGATTGGCACTTAAGTTTTTTGCTTGATGTTGGACGGTGTAGTTGACTGATAG
>CAKMPG010000038.1:0-4666 GCA_927911355.1 Streptococcus mitis
GAACTTTGAAAACTTCAAAAAACGGATTTTTATCGCTCTCAATATCAAAAAAGAAAGGACGAAATGTGTCCTTTCTCGATCTTAGCTTTTCTTCAACCCACTACAGTTGACAAAGAGCCACAATAAGTGTAGAAATCATAACCACCCGTGAAAACGGGTGGTTTTGTTCTCGCACCTAACGGAGCGAGACGGACTGAAAGTCGCATAAATACAAAAAAGATCGAATTGCTCCGATCTTTTTAAGTTTCACTCCAAGAATGTTTAGATAAAAAATTTGATAATAGAATTACCTACTTCATACGATAAAAATCAATCACTAGACCAGCAGGCCCTTTAACTAATAAGGACTCTGTTCCCCAATCGGTTACAGTTGGTCCGTTTAAAACCTGGATACCAAGTTCTTTCAACCGTTGGTAATTCTGGTCTACATCCTCAACCTCGATATGAAGAATGATTCCTGACTGAAAATCTTCCAAAGGAATCAAATGATTTTGGGACAACATCAGACAGTGACTGCCAATCGTAAATTGAGCAAAACTGTCATCAACATAATCGGACTTTTTATCCAAAATACGCTCCAAGTCAGCACAGACTTGGGGAACATCTGAAACGATAATATCTAATTGATTTAAATTCATTTACTATCCTCCATAAAAAGACCGGATTGCTCCGATCTTTTTAAGTTTCGCTCTAAGAAAATCAAAGAATAAACAAGGCATCGAACCGCAGGCAGTACTGAAGTACGGCAAGGTGAAGATAACACAGTTTAAATTTGATTTTCGACGAGAGGAATTATTTAATTGCGCGTGATTGCAAACCTTCTTCTTCCAAGAAGAGGCGGAATGGTACGAGTTCTTCTGCTTCGTATTTTTCCTTGAAGTCTTTGATTGCTTCTTCTGAGTGAAGTTTTGGATCCAATTCAAGTACTTCTACTGGAAGTGGACGGTGTGGAGTGATGCGAGCATCGATCACAACAGTTTTACCTTCTTTGTTGAGTTTAACAGCTTCTGCAACAACTGCATCGATGTCTTCGATACGGTCAACTGTAAATCCTACAGCACCTTGAGCTTCAGCGATTTTCGCATAATCAGCATTAGGGAAGTCACAACCAAACAAGTGTTTGTTTGTGTCTTCGTATTTGTCCTTGATGAAGGCATATTTACCATTTGAGAAGACAACGTTGATAACTGGAAGGTCGTATTGAACGTTTGTGATAACGTCTGGGTAGCACATGTTGAATGCACCGTCACCCATGATGTTCCATACTTGGCGATCTGGATTGTCTTTCTTAGCAGCGATACCACCAGGAAGGGCAATACCCATTGTCGCAAAGAGTGGAGATGTACGCCACATGTTCTTAGGTGTCATGTGAAGGTGACGAGTAGATGTTTGAGTAGTGTCACCTACGTCGATTGAATAGATAGCGTCTTGATCAGCATGTTTGTTGATTGCATTGTAAACTTGATACAACTGCAATTCACCCTCAGTTTTACCTTCGAGTTTGTTCATGTAATCACGCCAGTTTTGGTTATTCTTAACGTTTGCACGCCACCATGGAGTAGATTCAACTGGATTCACTTTGTCAAGGATTGCTTTCGCTGCTTGACCTGCATCACCAAGGATTGAAGCGTCTAGGGCATGACGTTTACCAAGTTTGTAAGGGTCGATATCGACTTGGATGAATTTTTCAGTGTTCTTGAAGGCTTCGTAAACTTCAGCAATGGGAAGTTTGAACCAAGGAAAAGAACTGTGTCTGCTTCAAAGACAACTTCGTTGGCTGGTTTCCAACCAACACGGTAAGCAGAACCTGTCAAACCTTCATAGTTCCATTCGAAAGCTTCAAAGTTTTTACCAGTTGTGATGATTGGTGCTTTGATTTTACGTGACAATTCAGTAATCACTTCACCAGCTTTCACACCACCGTAACCAGCATAGATAACTGGACGTTCAGCATTGTTCAAGATTTCAACAGCTTTGTCGATTTCAACTTCGTTCAAAGCAGGAGCGATGAATGAACGCTCGTATGAACCTGATCCATAGTATGAGTTTTCGTCGATTTCTTGGAAACCGAAGTTTACTGGGATTTCAACAACAGCTGGACCTTTTTTAGAAACTGCAGCACGGCAAGCTTCGTCAATAACTTTTGGCAATTGCTCAGCGTAAGCTACACGTTTGTTATATACAGCGATACCGTTGTACATTGGGTTTTGGTTCAATTCTTGGAAAGCATCCATGTTGAGTTCGTTAACTGGACGTGATCCAAGGATTGCTAGGAATGGAGTGTTATCCATAGCTGCATCGTAAACACCGTTAATCAAGTGAGTCGCACCTGGACCACCTGAACCAACTGCAACCCCGATTGAGCCGCCGAATTTAGCTTGCATAACCGCTGCAAGAGCACCTGTTTCTTCGTGACGAACTTGCAAGAAACGGATATCTTTGTCTTCAGCCAAAGCGTCCATCAATGAGCTGAGTGTTCCTGATGGGATACCATAGATTGTGTCTACGCCCCATGTTTTCAATACATTAAGCATTGCTGCAGATGCAGTAATTTTCCCTTGAGTCATAATGATAACTCTCCTTCAAATATTTTTAAATCTACTAAAAAGGTTTCATATAGTTTTGAAAACGTTTCAGTAAATTTTTACAATACTAATTTATCACATTTATTTTGACTTTACTAAGAATCTGCTCAGAAGTTTTTTATTCTCTATTACAGTACAGTTTGAAAAACGTTTTTAGCTTCTGTTTTTATAATACTCAATGAAAATCACAGAGCAAACTAGGAAGCTCGCCACAGGTTGCTCAAAGCACAGCTTTGAGGTTGCAGACAAAGCTGACGTGGTTGGAAGAGATTTTTGAAGAGTATAAAAAGCGAGCAAGCCCGCTTTTAGTCTATTTTACTAAAGTTTAGTAAGAGTGAACTGGTCAGAACGGATACAGAACTAAAGGCCATGGCTAGACCTGCCAGTTCTGGGTTGAGAGCCAGTCCAACACCTGAAAAGACTCCTGCTGCAATCGGAATTCCGGCGACATTGTAGATAAAGGCCCAGAAAAGATTGAGCAGAATTCGATTAAAGGTTTTCTTACTCATGTCAAAAGCACGAACCACTCCTAGGAGGTTATTAGTTGTCAACACCAAATCTGCTGACTCGATGGCAATATCTGTTCCAGCTCCCATAGCAATCCCCACATCTGCTACACTAAGGGCAGGAGCGTCATTGATACCATCCCCAACAAAGGCTACTTTGCCAGACGCTTGTAGTTTATGGATTTCATGAGCTTTTTCCTCTGGCAAGACACCTGCAATGACCTCTTCGATTCCGATCTGATCGGCAATGGCACGCGCCACACCAGCATTATCTCCTGTCAGCATGACTGTTTTAAGACCTCGTTTTTTCAACTGACTGATGGCAAGCTTAGCATTTTCCTTAGGAATATCTTGCAGAGCAAGCAAGCCTTTGATTTCATTCTCAACAGCCAAGAAAACAACTGTCTTAGCTTCTTTTTCCAGTTGTTCTAGTTTTTCCTGATAAGTGCTAGAAATATCCATGCCATCCAGCATTTTAGCATTTCCAAGCAAAACTTGTTTTCCATTGATTTGCCCTGAAACACCTTTTCCGTGCAAGGCTTGGAAATTTTCCACAGTGTGAAGCTCAAGTCCAGTTTCAGTCGCTCGCTTAACAATAGCCTCAGCCAATGGGTGTTGAGAAGCTTCTTCCAAGGAAGCTGCCAATCCAAGCACTTCTACTTCGTCGCCGATGATATCTGTGACCACAGGTTTCCCTTCCGTCAAAGTTCCTGTCTTATCAAAAACAATAGTTTGGACTTTCTGGATTTCCTGTAGAACCGTTCCATTTTTGAGGAGAACTCCCATCTTGGCACTGCGACCTGTCCCCACCATAAGGGCTGTCGGTGTTGCAAGTCCCAATGCACAAGGGCAGGCAATAATCAGAACTGCTACTCCATAGAGAAGCGAAGACACAAAGCTCGCTCCAAGCACAACTACACTATCCCTGAGCAAGACGAACCAAACCCAAAAGGTCACAATCCCTAAAATGACAACGGCTGGGACAAAAATCCCTGAAATTTTATCCGTCAAGTCCTGAATCGGCGCACGACTTGTCTGAGCTTTCTTCACAAAATCCACAATCTGAGCCAAAACAGTCTCTGAACCAACTTTTTCTGCTCTAAAAACAAGTGTTCCACTATTATTGATGGTTGAACCAATGACGGTATCTCCAACTGTCTTGTCCACAGGCAGACTCTCACCTGTCACCATAGACTCATCAATACTAGAGATACCTTCTACTACAACACCATCAACCGCAATCTTTTCACCGGGACGCACTCGAATCAGGTCACCTACCTTGACTTGCTCCAAAGGGACTTGAACATAGTTATCCTCACGCAAGACTTCTGCAGTTTTAGCCTGCAAGTCAAGTAATTTCTCCACAGCTTGGGAAGTATTTTTCCGCATTTTCTCCTCAAAAACGGCTCCCATAAGAACGAAGAAGAAGATAAATGCAGCACTTCAAAGTAAACGGGGAGGCCAGCGAAGGTAGGGCAACTAAGCTATAGAAGTAGGCCACTAGGGTTCCAAGACGCAACCAAGGTATCCATGTTGGCATTGTGCTTTTAAAACTAGACCCAAGCACTTTGGATA
>CAKMPG010000039.1:0-17299 GCA_927911355.1 Streptococcus mitis
TCGGGTGGGAGTAATCGCACGGCAGCCTTGAAAGATTTTCATAAATATCTTCTTGCCACGGTTCTTTTGCCATACCTTACTCCTTGTTTTTTTTACTTTTCTTATTACAATATAAATATGAAAATCACACTTATACCTGAACGTTGCATCGCCTGTGGGCTTTGCCAAACTTATTCTGAATTATTTGATTACCACGATAATGGAATCGTGCGTTTTTACGATGCCCCTGACCAACTAGAAAAAGAAATCTCTCCTAGTCAGGACGTCGTAGAAGCTGTTAGAAACTGTCCGACACGTGCCTTGATTAAAGATTAACTCTAACATCGACAGGAACGTTCCACTCCTTCTAGTTTAGCATATTTCCATGCAAAATTATAGTCTTTTCTCTTTATTTTTTTCTGTAAAATCAGGAAGGTCACTTTTTTCTTTGACGAGATAAAGTGGTCTTTTTTTAGTCTCTAGATAAATCTTACTAATATACTTGCCAAGAATCCCAATGGTCAAGAGTTGAATCCCTCCGAGAAAGAGAATAACAGCCATCAGAGAGGTCCAACCTGATGTCGGATTGCCCAGAATGAGAGTCCGCACCACAACAAAAAAGGTCATAAGCAGAGAAATAAAACAAGATAGGAGACCAGCCACAAAGGCGATAATCAAGGGAAAATCTGAAAAGTTAACAATCCCTTCAATGGAGTAGAAAAAGAGTTGCCTAAAACTCCAACTGGTCTTGCCAGCCTGCCTTTCGACATTTGGATAGTCCAGATAGTGGGTTTAAACCACCCAGGCAAAGAGCCCCTTTGAAAAACGATTGGACTCGGTCAAAGCTAAAATAGCATCGACTACAGATCTTCTCATCATGCGAAAATCACGGACACCTGACGGCAAGGCTACTGGACTAATTTTTGCATAAGACGATAAAAAAGATTAGCATAGAGACTGCGAAAGAAGGGTTCTCCCCCTCGACTGGTTCTGCGTGTTCCAACACAGTCCAAGTCTGCATTCTGGTCTAGTAAGGCTTTCATCTCTAGCAACATACTAGGAGGATCTTGGAGGTCTGCATCCATCACCACCACTAGATCTCCTGTCGCATATTGCAAGCCTGCATAAAGGGCTGCTTCTTTGCCGAAATTTCGCGAGAAAGAAATATAATGAACTGCCGGATTTTGCTCCCGATAGGTCTTTAAGAGTTCCAAGGTCCCATCACTTGATCCATCGTCGACAAAGACATACTCGATTTCTGTTTCCAAATCTGGAAGTAAAGCTTCCAAAGCCTGATAAAAAAGAGGAAGTACTTCCTCTTCGTTTAAACAGGGGACAATGATTGATATCACCATCTTAGTCTTCAAATCCATTTGGATGCTTGCTTTGCCAACGCCATGCGTCTTCACACATTTGGGTGATGCCGAGTTCTGCTTCCCAGCCCAGTTCTGCTTTGGCTTTTGCAGGATCTGAATAGCAGGCTGCGATATCCCCTGGGCGACGGTCGACAATGCGGTAAGGAATTGGTCGTCCCACTGCTTTTTCCATATTTTGGATAATTTCAAGAACTGAGTAGCCTTTACCTGTTCCAAGGTTATAAACGTTTAGACCTGAACCTTTTTTGGATTTTTTTTCAGAGCTGCAACGTGACCTTTGGCCAAATCGACAACGTGGATATAGTCACGAACACCAGTTCCATCTTCTGTATCGTAATCGTCTCCAAACACTTGCACTTGCTCTAATTTTCCAACGGCTACTTGCGTCACATATGGCAAGAGGTTGTTTGGAATACCGTTTGGATTTTCTCCCAAATCACCACTCTCATGGGCTCCGATTGGGTTGAAGTAACGAAGTAAGACCACATTCCATTCTGAGTCTGCCTTGTAGATATCCGTTAAAATTTCCTCTAGCATAAGCTTGGTGCGGCCATATGGATTGGTCACTGAAAGTGGGAAATCTTCCAAGATTGGCACTGTATGAGGATCTCCGTAAACTGTCGCAGAAGAACTGAAAATAATGTTTTTACAGTTGTTTTCTTCCATGACCTTCAAAAGACTAACAGTTCCAGCGATATTGTTGTCATAGTAGGCAAGAGGAATACGTGTTGATTCACCGACAGCTTTCAAACCAGCAAAGTGAATAACACCAGTTGGTTCTTCTTGCTTGAAAATATCTCTGAGGGTATCTGTGTCACGGATATCTGCCTTATAAAACGGAATTTCAACTCCTGTGATTCTTTCAACAACTTCTAAACTTTTTCTGTTACTATTAACAAGGTTATCCACCACAACAACCTGATGACCTGCTTGGATTAACTCAATAACAGTGTGCGTTCCGATAAAACCTGCTCCGCCCGTTACCAAAATCTTTTCTTGCATCTTAATTCCTCGATTCTCGGATTATTTTTTCTTATTTTACCATTTTTGATAGGGAATGTCATTTGCCATCCTAGAGTGGGGCTAAAATTTCAGTAAAATGCTTATTCGCTTTTTGCTCGTTTGACATAGTTTTCAATTGGGTAGTTTAGAGGGTCCAAGGTCAACTCCTTGTCTTGGATCAGTTGAGCTAGGTGATAACCAATGATAGGACCAGTTGTGAGGCCTGATGAACCTAGTCCACTAGCAGCATAGACACCTGCTAAGCCTGGCACCTGTCCAAAGAAAGGTGAGAAATCACTGGTGTAGGCACGGATTCCCACACGCTCAGCTCTTGAAGTCGCTTTAGCCAAGGCCGGGTAGTGAGGCAAGGCCGCATCCTCCATTTGTTGGAGCAAGCTTTCATCCACTGTCAAGTCAAATCCCATGTCATTTTCATGAGTAGCTCCTAGGGACAATTTCCCGCCTGCAAAAGGAATTAAATCCCACTCCCCTTCTGGCATGACAACAGGGTAAGCTTCCATGTCTTGGGTAAGTTGATAATCTCGGAGTTGTCCTTTTTGGGGACGAATATCTACTTCATAACCTAAAGGCTCTAACAGATGTCCCAACCAAGCTCCCGTCGCCAAAATAACCTGATCAAATACCTCTTCGTCAATCTGGTAACCTGATGCTAAAGGTGTCAGAGTTACTTTTTCTTTGACCAGTTTGACCTGACTAGCTTCTAGCAAACGAGTCACTAAGAGTTGACCATCTACTCTCGCTCCACCAGAAGCATAGAGCAGGCGGTCAAATGCTTGCAAGCCAGGGAATAATTCATTAGCTGATGCTGGGTCCAGAATGGCTAACTGATTTATCAAGGAGATTCTTCTCTGCAGCTGGAAGGCTAGTTGATAGAGTTCTTCCAACTTAGTTTCATCCTTTTCAGGAGAAAAACTCCCGAACGCTGGTAAAAGTCGATTTCTTGCCCTGACTTTTCTAAATCAGCTAATAAATCCACATAAAAGTCAGCCCCCAAGCGCGCCATTTTGTACCAGGCCTTATTGCGGCGTTTTGGAAAACCAAGGGCTGATAATTCCTGCTGCGGCCTTGGTAGCCTGACCTTGTCCATGGTCAAAGACGATCACCTCTAGGTCACTTTCTTTCGAGAGGTAGTAGGCAGCTGTTGCACCTACAATCCCTGCTCCGATAATAGCAACTTTTTTCATTGTTTTCACTTTCTAACTAGATATGGTGGAAAGGATTGGTAGATGCTTGACTAAGTACAATATCGATTGTCCAGCCTTTTTCCTCTTTCCATTGATTAAGAAGCTCTGCAATTTTTTCTACAAAAAGCACTTCGATATAGTGACCTGGGTCCAAGGCTAGCAAGCCATCAGACAGCATATCCTGGGCAGTATGGTAGTAGATGTCACCAGTGATATAGACATCCGCTCCTTTAGATAAAGCATCCTTATAGAAAGACTGCCCGCTACCACCACAGATGGCCACTCTTGAAATAGGCTTTTGCAAGTCATTCTCTTGATAATGCACCAATCGAAGACTATCTAAACCAAAGACTTGCTTGACATTCCGGGCCAATTCTCCAAAGGTATGAGGCCGAACATTCCCGATACGTCCAATTCCACGTTCAGGACCTGTCTCCTGCAGATAGGTCGTTTCTTCGATACCTAGCATCTGACAGAACCAATCATTGAGACCATTTTCAACGATATCAATATTGGTATGGCTGACATAAACTGCAATGTTATGCTTGATGAGGTCGATGTAAATCTGATTTTGCGGACGGCTAGATACCAAGTCCTTGATAGGACGGAAAATCGGCGCGTGCTTGGCAATAATCAAGTCCACACCCTTTTCAATGGCTTCAGCCACCGTTTCTTCACGAATATCGAGAGCCACCATGACCCTTTGGATATCCTTGTCCAAAGTGCCAATTTGCAGACCACGACTGTCTCCCTCCATGGAAAATTCCTGAGGACAAAAGGCTTCATACACGTTAATCACTTCACTTGCTAACATGGAGCACCTCCTTGATGGCTTGAATTTTATCTACTAGAACTTGACGTTCTTCCAAATTTTTTTCAGGGATTTGTCCAAGGGCGAACTCTAGCTTAGCAGCTTCTTTTTGCCATTTTTGGACAAAGACTGGACTGATCTCTTTGGACAAGAAAGGTCCAAAGCGAACATCACTGGCTGATAGCTTCATTTGTCCTGCTTCCACCACCAAAATCTCGTAAAACTTGCCAGCTTCTTCTAAGATGCTTTCAGCTACAATCTGAAATCCGTTCTCTTGTAGCCAGATACGCAAGTCGTCTTCACGATTATTGGGCTGGAGGATCAATCGTTCTACATTAGCTAACTTGTCCAAGCCTTCTTCTAAAATCCTAGCAATCAAACGACCACCCATACCAGCAATGGTAATGACAGACACTTGGTCTGACTCTTCAAAGGCTGCCAAGCCATTGGCTAAACGAACCTGGATTTTCTCCTTTAGGCTGTGAGCCTCAACATTTTTGACTGCAGATTGGTAGGGACCTTCCACCACCTCACCTGCAATGGCACTTTCGATTTTTCCTCTTTCGACCATGTCGATAGGCAGATAAGCATGGTCACTTCCCACATCTAGTAAAATAGCTCCCTGTGGCACAAAGGAAGCCACTAATTCTAATCTCTTTGAAATCATTTTCTCTCACTTTCCAAAACTCTATTACCTCTTATTATACCACATTTCAGCTGGCAATCTTGTACCTAAAAAGACCGCAATCCACAGATTGCAGCCTTTCTTTATTTTCTGGCTTGATAGCGACTAGTCAGGATGAAAATCACGGTAAAGACCAACATCATGACACCATAAACAGGTAATGTTTGTCCTGTTAAGGTTGAAATTTCAAGCAGTTTTTGAATTCTTGGGAAGAGAGCTGTGGCTAGGAAGCCTCCTACTGACCAAACAATCAGGAGGACACGCCATAGGGTAAATGGCATGCAGGCTCTAAATACAGATAAGAAACCAATTGACCCCAAGAGATAATAGAGTAGAGTTGAAATTTCTAACTCAGACCAACCTTGGCTACTTCCAAATATTTTCACAAAAAGAACGCTGAACACAACCATGAGAGCACTTGGTAGAGCACGAAGCATGGATCTTCTGAGGAAGTTTGGCTCAACAGGTTTGATATTTCGCTCAAAAGTCAGAACGAATGGTGGGAACCCTTCCACGAACTGGTCAATCATGGTAATCTGGATCGGAATGAAAGGGAAAATCAAAATCCACTCAGACCGACCTAGTAAAGCACTGGCAATACAGATGACCGCTAATAGGAATGAATAGATGGTCTTTATCAAGAAAATCGGGGCGATGTGGGCAATGTTATTGACCACACGACGACCTTCAAAGAGAATCTCAGGAACATCATTAAAGTCAGAGTTCAAGAGAACCAGATTGGCAATCTGACGAGTCGCAGGATCTCCCTCAGCCATCACGATAGAACAATCCGCCTCACGAAGGGCCAGGATATCATTAACTCCATCCCCTGTCATAGCTGTTGTATGACCCGCTTTTTTCAGCGTTTGGATGATGAGTTTCTTTTGATGAGGGGAAACACGTCCGAAAATAGCTGTCTCCTCAGCCATAGCAACCAATTCCTCATCCGTAATTTTCGAGCAATCTACATAGCTATCATAGTCCGCAAAACCAGCCTTCTGGGCAATGCTGGATACCGTAACTGGATTGTCACCAGAGATAATCTTGAGCCCCACTTCCTGAGAACGGAGATAGTCCAGCGTCTCTGCCGCTCCCTCTCGAATAGGGTCCAAGATTTCCAGCAAGGCCAGAGCCTGAATATCAGATGGTTTCTGTGATTTGTGATGGTCTAATTTCTCCTGACTGAGAGCTAAGACCAAGACACGTGACCCTCTCACCAAGGCCTCTCTGGCTTCAGGGACTTCAGAGTCCAGCAACATCTCAGGCGCCCCTAAGAAAACTGTTCCCAAACCTTCTAACTCCATAGCTCCCCACTTGCGGTCGCTCGAGAAGGGAAGATTCGAAAGCATAGGATAGGCTACTTGACCTTGGAAACGCTGGCGAATGGCTTGGGCAGTTGGATTTTTATCCTCACTATGGGCCATATAGCTGGCCAAGATGCTAGCAAGCGCTGACTCTCCATACTCTCCGGTCAAAGGAAGAACAGCCTCTACCTGCATCTTTCCTTGGGTGATGGTGCCCGTCTTGTCTAAACAGAGCATATCCACGCGCGCCAAGGTCTCAACAGAATACATCTCCTGCACCAAGACCTTTTTCAAACCTAGCTTGATAACTGCAGTCAAGAGCGAAGTAATGGTCAAAAGGGCAATTCCCTTAGGCAACATTCCCAAAAGGGCTGTCGACGAGTTTACAACGGATGACTTGAGAGGCAGGCCTTTTAAAATCAAAGCTTCTAGCAAGAGAGCCAGACCAAAAGGAATGATAATCTTCCCAGTAAAACCAGCTAGCTTGTCCAGCGATTTCATGATACGAGAGTTGATTGGTTTCACAGTCTTGGCTTCCAGCATGAGTTTGGCAGCATAGTTGTCTGCACCTACATGGTGAACTTGAGCTAAAACTGCCCCACTGGCTAAAAAACTTCCTGACAAAAGCAAGGCATCCACTTCCTTTTGCACCAAATCACTTTCCCCCGTCAACATGGCTTCATTGACTTCCGCAAAACCTTCCAAAACCAAGGCATCACTGGGAATCTGCTCTCCAGCAGACAGACGAATGACATCTCCTAACACCAATTCTTCAGGATTCAGAGCCACTTCTTGGCCATCACGGATGGTTTTGACCTTTTCCTTGGTCATGAGATTGAGCTTATCCACCATGTGTTTAGCTCGCAGCTCGGTCACAATTCCAGAAAAAGCGTTAAAACAGATAACGGCAAAGAAGACCAGATTGCTCCAAGCCTGCACAAAGGCTAGTGCCAAAGCAATGGCAAAGTTCAAAGCGTTAAAAAGGGTAAAGACATTTCGTTTGATGATTTGCCAGGTACTGGTACTGGCCGAAGCAGTAAAATCATTGACCAAGCCCTTAGCCTGTCTTTCCTCGACTTCTCTTTGGGTTAATCCCATAATCTTATTTTTATCCATGAATTCTATCATATCATTTTTTCTAAAAGAATTCTAATCTCATCCCAAATATGCACCTAGTCAAGGGAAAAGTTTGCCAGCCCTCCTTTGATAAGGTATAATAATAACAAGAAAATAATCGAAGGAGATCGCATGTTTTATACTTATTTACGTGGATTGGTTGTCTTGCTCCTATGGTCCATCAATGGCAATGCCCACTATCATAATACTGATAAAATTCCTAATCAAGATGAAAATTATATTTTGGTTGCACCTCACCGTACCTGGTGGGATCCTGTTTACATGGCCTTTGCGACCAAGCCAAAACAATTTATCTTTATGGCCAAAAAGAGCTCTTTACCAACCGTATCTTTGGCTGGTGGATTCGTATGTGTGGTGCCTTTCCTATCGACCGTGAAAATCCTAGCGCTTCTGCCATCAAATACCCTATCAATGTTCTCAAAAAAAGTGATCGCTCTCTCATCATGTTTCCAAGTGGGAGCCGTCACTCAAACGATGTCAAGGGTGGCGTAGCCTTGATTGCCAAAATGGCCAAGGTCCGTATCATGCCGGTTACCTACACAGGTCCCATGACTTTGAAGGGCTTAGTTAGCCGTGAACGTGTCGATATGAACTTTGGAAATCCAATCGATATCTCAGATATCAAGAAAATGAATGATGAAGGCGTTGAGACAGTCGCCAATCGTATCCAAGCAGAATTTCAACGTCTGGACGAAGAAACCAAACAATGGCACAATGATAAAAAACCAAACCCACTCTGGTGGTTTATCCGCATCCCTGCTCTCATCCTTGCCATTATCCTCGCTATCCTAACCATCATCTTTAGCTTTATCGCGAGCTTCGTATGGAATCCAGATAAAAAAAGAGAAAACCTTGGTTAAACAAATACAACAATCCCTTGGCAAAAGCCAAGGGATAAATCTTTTATTCGATTTTCCATTTTTGGGCTAACCAGCTGGAAAAAGCTAGGAATCGTTCAACTACTTGTTCATGGTGTCCATGAGGATCAAAGACAAACTGGCCGTTCGGATAGCATTTCTGAAGACTGGTATGGATCTGTTCAGCATAGGCTGGTGCTTGAGCCAAGCGATTACTATGATTGGCTCCTTCTGTTTGACCATTCTGTAAATACAGCAAACAGTCTAGATTTTTCACTGTCTCTGCCTTGCAGTAAGTCACAAAATCAGGATACCAAAAGGAACCGCAGATCGAAAAGACACAGGAAACCTTGTCAAAGCTGAAAAGACTGTAGACTGCCGCCAAACCACCTAGTGAGTAGCCTCCATAAGCAAGGCGAGTTTCGTCCAGGCGATAAAGCGACTGCAACTTGTCTAAAAGACCTCCAAATAAATGATCATGATAGGCGTTGGCCTGACCTCCAAAATCTGGAGCTCCATCTCTCAGAGCTGATGTCGCCCAGGGAGTGTAGTCGTCTAAGCGATTTTTAGAGGTCAAGCCCACTAAAATCACAGATTCGGAAAGGGACGATAGGAAATCCAAGTTTCCATCATTCAATAAAATAGCCGGATAGGTTTGATTGGGGTCGTAGTTAGAGGGAAGGCTGATTTTGACTTGAATTCCTTCCCAATCAAACTCATTATTTATTGATAAAGTCATTGATTTTCTCAAGGGAATCAATCACTGCTGGACCATAATCCATCAACTCATCGTAAGAGATGGTCATGATTTTTTGATTCTTAATAGCAGGAACGCTTTCCAAAACAGCATTTGCCTTCATCAACTCTACTGCTTTTTCATCCAATTTTTTATTGCGATCGCTGGTTACATAGATAATCAATTCAGGATCCATTGACACGAGATTTTCCAAGGTCAAGCCTGATGTCCCCGTAGCAACGTTTGTATAACCAAGTTGATTGAGCAGGCTCTCTTGCAAAGCAGACTTGTAGGCACCGAAGGTTTCATCATTATAAGCAACCATAATCAAAGCCTTTTTCTTTTCACCTTGGCTTGCTGGATTTGCTTTCTTAACAGCGTCAATTTTAGTTTGTAATTGAGCTGCGTATTCATTAGCCTTGTCCTGCACATTAAAAATCATTCCAAGATTTTTGACATCTTCTACGATATTCCCCAAATCTTGCTGAATTGTTGAGAGAGAAGCTTTTTGTGTATAGACTGGGATTTTGTTTTCATTCCAAGTGCTAACTGTCCCCAAGGATTTTTCAGAAAACATCATATTTCGACCCATCACAGCGTCTGGCTCATAAGAAAGGACTGTCTCTTGTGAGACTGTTTTTTTATCCCCAATTTGAGGAATCGTCGCAATCGCGTCCTTGTATTTGTCCGTCACAGCATTATCAGGGTTAAGCATGCCAACAATTTTATCCTTCAACCCCAACTCCAATAAGATTTCAGTGGTTGAAAGATTGTTGGTGATAACTTTTCAGGTGCCTTGTCAAAGACTTGTTCGACTTCATTCCCTTTCGCGTCATAGGTTTTGATAGTTAGCGGATAAGTCGTCTCTGCTTTAGCCTTTTGACTTGTCTCTGTGCTAGATTGTGTGGTAGCTTTTTCTGTAGTAGTGTTACCACAAGCTGCCATGGTTAAGGTAGCTACTGTTACGAGTAAAATACTGAGTGTTTTTTTCATCTTGTTTTCCTTTTCATTCTTATAAATAGTGAATCATGGCTTGCTGATCATCGGTCCAAGTAACCTGACTTTGAACTCCGTATACAGTTTGCAATGACTCAGGGGTGATGGTCTCCTTTGGAGTCCCTTGGTAAAGGATTTCCCCCTCTTTCATCAGATAGAGATAATCCGAATAGCGACAAGCAAGTTGAATATCATGTAGGACAGCTAGAACATTGATCTTAAGATTCTTCACAATGGCTAACAAGTCTAGCTGATACTTGATATCTAGGTGATTGGTTGGTTCGTCCAGGAGCAAGAGAGTCGGTTCTTGCGCCAAGGCACGTGCTAATAAGACTCGCTGCTTTTCTCCCCCTGACAGAGACGAATAGAGACGAGTTTTCTTCTCAAGCATATCCACCTTGACAAGAGCATCATGAACGAGGGCATAATCCCTTTCCTTTTCCTTCTGTAAAAAAGAGAGATGGGGCGTTCTTCCTAGCAAGACGATTTCCTCAACTGTACAATCAAACTGCAATTGATTAAACTGGGTTACAACTGCCATTTGCTTGGCTGTTTCTTTTAGTGACCAATGCTCCAGTGGCTTTCCATCTAGGCTTATCAAGCCTTTGTCTGCCTTTTCCTGACGATAGAGGAGTTTAAGCAGGCTGGTTTTCCCACTTCCATTTGGTCCTAGTATCGTGTGAAATTGATGCCCCTCAACCCTAAGAGAAACACCTTTGAGGATTTTTTCTCTCCTAGTCCAAAGTGGATATCCTGACAAATCAAGTCCATATCAAGCCCTCACCTCCCTTCGCCTACCTCCAACAATGTAGATAAAGAAGGGAGCACCTACTAAGGCTGTGAAAATACCAATTGGCAGCTCAGCATTTTGAATAATGACACGAGAGAGTACATCTGCCCAGATAACGAAAAGGGCACCTAGTAAAGTCGCAACAGGAAAAAGTCTCCTGTAATTCGTTCCTACTAACCCTCGAGCTAAATGTGGAGTAATCAGACCGACAAATCCAATAATCCCACAGGTCGCCACCAAGACTGCTGTCAACACAGCCACCATGGTCACATAAAGATACCAATAAAAGCGTAAGGGAACCCCCAAAGTTAAAGCAGCCTCATCTCCCATCATCATCGCATTAAAAACACGATACTGCGTAGAAAAAAATAGAAAGGCCATTCCCACTACTATAGTTGGCAAAACTAAGTCAGACCAGGTAGTCCCAGCAAGCGAGCCCATGGTCCAAAACTTAATAGTCATCACACTGTCAGCATTAGCACCAACTGAGATAATAAAGTTGGAAAAAGCCAGAAAGAGAGCATTGACAACCGTTCCTGATAAGATCAGACTGGAAGTCGTCATCCTTCCCTGCATAGAGGCAATGATGAGGACAGCAATTGTTGCCAAAATAGCTCCAAGAAAAGCGCCAAGGCTAATCATCACTTTCAAACCAAGAATGATGCTCAAGGTTGCCCCTAGAGTTGCACCCGCAGAGATTCCTAAGACATAGGGCTCAGCGATGGGATTGTTCACTGTGGACTGCATCACGCTACCACACATAGAAAGACCAGCCCCTACTATCAGCCCCAGCAATACTCGGGGGAATCTCATGTTCCATACAATGGCAAGAGTGGACTTTGGCACCTCTCCTATCTCAAGAGGAAACCCCAACCTGCTCAAAATAATCCGATAGGTATCTCCTAGATGAATCGCAACAGATCCCATTGAAACTGCTAGAAAGAGGGAAATCCCTAAAACACCTAGCAAGACACCTAAAAGCAACACAAATTGCAGGTCCTGTCGGCTTCCAGAAAATTTGGAAAGCATGCAAACCTCCTTTGATAGAATCTTAAAAATTTAGAAAATTCTCATGAAAGTATACCATATTTTCAACAATGGAACAAGATGAGAAAAATGAATATAGTTGGTCTTACAGTGCTAATAATCGTAACCGAAGATTATACTTGAGTATATCGAGGTAAGAGGACAACATAAAAAGCCCTCTAAAATTAGAGAGCTGATTTGAGATTGGGATAAAATCCTAGTGAAACAAAAAAATCTACACGGTCAGAAAAGTCTCTATCGTGCCATTTTCATACATGATGTATAGTCCAAGTAGAATGAATACTAAGGGCACAATGATTCGCTCGTATTTTTCAATTGTCTCGAATATTAAGGGAATAGAGGATAACACCCGACTAATCTCGCATAAGATAATTATGCCGATTACAAACACAAGCAAGGCCACGAGGGTCTGTGACCAATCTAACGAAGCAAAATAAGGTATATAGATACCTAAATTATCTCCGCCAGACGCAATTGTCAGCAATGTAACTGTCCAAAACAGTTGATTTGCCTTGCTTTGTTCTAATCTTTCAATAATTTCTTCCTCTTCTTCCTCTTCTTCCTCACCTTCTCCAACAATTGCAAAGCGAATCCCTAAATAGATAGGGATTAAACCAAGCAATCCAACCATCCATTCTTCAGGCACGAAATTAACGACATAAGCAGCAACTAAACTCGCCCCTACAAGTAAGCCTGTGCCTAGATATTGCCCCGCATAAATATGCCATTTTTGTTTATTCTGTGATAGCTGTGCAAATAAAATAAATAAAATAATTAAATAATCGATACTGGTGGAAATATAAACACCAATAGCAGATATGATTGTCTGTCCCATAAAAACCTCCTGTATTAGTCAGTAATAAATCAGCAGATTTTAGGAGAGCACAGACACATTAATTTAGCTATCGCTAGTGGGTAATGTCGAACATAGGAAAGCATTTTACTCCTCCTCAAAACGTAGTTACAAAGTAATTTCTAACTGGAATTCGGTGACTACTTCCATGTAAAGTATAACATACTATACTTTACTTCGTAAAGTGTGGGCTCTCCGAAGGGGCTTGCAGACAGCTACTCGGCTTTTCAAGCCGAGTAGCTACGCACCCTTATGGTGTAATTAGCTGATACCATTTGAGGTTTTTGTAGTCTCCAAAATTGTGACCGATAAAACACACAATCCGCTATTAAGGTGGGTTACTCAGTTTTTGTAGTCTCCAAAATTGTGACCGATAAAACCTCAATAAAAAAGCCCTCTGAAGTCAGAGAGCTGATTTGAGCCCGGGCTAAAATCCTAGTGAAAAGATGAAACTCCTTGTGTTCATCGAACACTGTGTCATTTCCCTATTTTCATACGGATTTCTTACGCCCTTAGCATCATGATTCTTGCTGGATAAAACGTTTATAGATTAGACGGCGAGGAGAAGAATGTACGAAACTTTCAGTGAAACAAAAAAAATCTCCCCGAAGGGAGATCATTCTGGTTTATTTTACCTTACAGTGCTAGGAACCGTAACCGAAGATTATACTTGAGTATATCGAGGTAAGGTAACAACGCAATGTAAGTGGAAAATAAAGCAGATTAGCGACGAAGTCCTAGAGAGTTGATTAACTCACGGTAACGGTTAACGTCGTTTTTACGCAAGTATGCAAGCAAGTTACGACGGCGACCGATTTTCTTCATCAATCCACGGTAAGTAGCGTGGTCTTTTTTGTGTTGTTTGATGTGTTCGTTAAGGTGGTTGATTTCCCAAGTAAGGACAGCAACTTGAACCTCTACTGAACCTGTATCACCTTCGTGACGTGCATATTGTGCGATGATTTCATTTTTTTTTCTCTTTTGAGATTGCCATGATGTTTCTCCTTTTTATTTGGCTTCATCCGAGTGACAGGTTGGCATGCCTGTAACCAAGAAGAAGTTATTTGTCTTTACGACAATCCCTATTCTACCAATAACTAACTTCTTTGTCAACAGATTTACTTTCTTGTTTTAAACATGCTATAATAATCATAGCAAGAAATCTAAGTTATCTGTTTTTAAACGAGGTGATTATCATGCCTAGATTCTATTCCCATCTCCCCTACTATTTGGTCATCTTTTTCTTTTACTGGCCACTTTATGAGTTGTTATCACTAATCGTTTCTGACTCCCTTACACTCAAGAGTCTCTACGTAAATAATATTCTCTTCTATACACCTCTAGTAATCTTCATTGTGTCGTTACTATATAGCTACAGATTCTATTTTTCAATTTGGTGGTTACTTACTATTGGTTTGCTTTTTTGCTTTACTATCATAACCTTTGGTGAATTTATCTTGTTTTACTTTTTAGTCTATGAAACCTTGGCTCTGGTGGGCATGGCTTCCGGTATTGGCATCAAGCATATTCTACAAAAATGAAAAACAAAAAACTTTCACAAAATCCTTGAAAAATCTCACAATCATGCTATAATAATCCATAGAGACAAGTCACTTAGTCCCTTTCTACTAGAGAGTGCGTGGTTGCTGGAAACGCATAGAGAGCCTAAACTGATACTACTCTTGAGTTTTTTATGAAAACATAAAACGGCGGCCACGTTAGAGCCAATCAGAGGTGTCCCTCTTTTTTGAGGAACATAAATGAAGGTGGAACCACGTTGCGACGTCCTTTTGAGGATGTCGCTTTTTGTTTTCTAGCTTTCAAAATCCTCTGTCCCTGTTTTTAAAATAGGGTTCACACATTCGTCAATAATATAAGTAAGGAGAACATCATGATTAACATTACTTTCCCAGATGGCGCTGTTCGTGAATTCGAAGCTGGCGTTACTACTTTTGAAATTGCCCAATCTATCAGCAATTCCCTAGCTAAAAAAGCTTGGCTGGTAAATTCAACGGCAAACTCATCGACACTACTCGTGCTATCACTGAAGATGGAAGCATCGAAATCGTGACACCTGATCACGAAGATGCCCTTCCAATCTTGCGTCACTCAGCTGCTCACTTGTTCGCCCAAGCAGCTCGTCGTCTTTTCCCAGACATTCACTTGGGAGTTGGTCCAGCCATCGAAGATGGTTTCTACTATGATACTGACAACACAGCTGGTCAAATCTCTAACGAAGACCTTCCTCGTATCGAAGAAGAAATGCAAAAAATTGTCAAAGAAAATTTCCCATCAATCCGTGAAGAAGTGACTAAAGACGAGGCACGTGAAATCTTCAAGAACGACCCTTACAAGTTGGAATTGATTGAAGAACACTCTGAAGACGAGGGCGGTTTGACTATCTACCGTCAAGGTGAATATGTGGACCTCTGCCGTGGCCCACACGTTCCTTCAACAGGTCGTATCCAAATCTTCCACCTTCTCCATGTAGCAGGTGCTTACTGGCGTGGAAATAGCGACAACGCTATGATGCAACGTATCTACGGTACAGCTTGGTTTGACAAAAAAGACTTGAAAAACTACCTTCAAATGCGTGAAGAAGCTAAGGAACGTGATCACCGTAAACTTGGTAAAGAGCTTGATCTCTTCATGATTTCTCAAGAGGTTGGTCAAGGGCTTCCATTCTGGTTGCCAAATGGTGCGACTATTCGTCGTGAGTTGGAACGCTACATCGTTGACAAAGAGCTAGCTTCTGGCTACCAACACGTATACACTCCACCACTTGCTTCTGTTGAACTTTACAAGACTTCTGGTCACTGGGATCATTACCAAGAAGACATGTTCCCAACTATGGACATGGGGGACGGGGAAGAATTTGTCCTTCGTCCAATGAACTGCCCGCACCACATCCAAGTCTTCAAACACCATGTTCACTCTTACCGTGAGTTGCCAATCCGTATCGCTGAAATCGGTATGATGCACCGCTACGAAAAATCTGGTGCCCTCACTGGTCTTCAACGTGTACGTGAAATGTCTCTTAACGACGGTCACCTCTTTGTAACTCCAGAACAAATCCAAGAAGAATTCCAACGTGCTCTTCAGTTGATTATCGATGTTTATGAAGACTTCAACTTGAATGAATACCGCTTCCGCCTCTCTCTTCGTGACCCTCAAGATACTCACAAGTACTTTGACAACGATGAGATGTGGGAAAATGCCCAAACCATGCTTCGCGCAGCCCTTGATGAAATGGGTGTGGACTACTTTGAAGCCGAAGGTGAAGCAGCCTTCTACGGACCAAAATTGGATATTCAAGTTAAGACTGCCCTTGGTAAAGAAGAAACTCTTTCTACTATCCAGCTTGACTTCTTGCTTCCAGAACGCTTCGACCTTAAATACATCGGAGCTGATGGCGAAGAGCACCGTCCAGTTATGATCCACCGTGGAGTTATCTCAACTATGGAACGCTTCACAGCTATCTTGATTGAGAACTACAAGGGTGCCTTCCCAACATGGCTTGCACCACACCAAGTAACCCTCATCCCAGTTTCTAACGAAAAACACGTGGACTACGCTTGGGAAGTGGCGAAGAAACTCCGTGACCGCGGTGTCCGTGCAGACGTAGATGAGCGCAATGAAAAAATGCAGTTCAAGATCCGTGCATCACAAACAAGTAAGATTCCTTACCAATTGATTGTTGGGGACAAGGAAATGGAAGACGGGACTGTCAACGTTCGCCGCTATGGCCAAAAAGAAACACAAACTGTCTCAGTCGATGACTTTGTTCAAGCTATCCTAGCTGATATCGCCAACAAATCACGCGTTGAGAAATAAGAGATAAAACCTGGGATAAAATCCTAGCTACCTAAAAAGCAACAACTATTTCAGCTGTTGCTTTTTATATTTTATTTAATCTTAGCTAGTAGTGATTGGTAAAACAACAACAAATGATATCCTCCCAAGATTTGCTTTCATGAGTTGGATAAGGTCAATATCCTCAATCCTTGTCTGCTTCATTTTCTTTTACGAGATCTTTTTGTGAATCCTTTTCAGAGAGTTTTTGATCGATATACTTGTTAATGGTTTCATAAAATTCCTTGGTCGTATTACTGTCTAATTTTGTCGAATTATGAACTTGATTGACTTTCAATTGAACAGATTGAATACCGTAAGAGGCTTGTTTTTGGTGGAGCGTTTCTAATTCTTCTTCTGAAATCGGATCTCCAACAACCGTCAAGACCAATTCATTGTTCCTTGACTTGTAGACTTGATTAATGACCGTATGATTGGCGAACTCTTTCCTACAAACTGTTTGATTCCTTCTTTTCGCGCTTGATCTATCGTCAGAGTGACTGCTGAATAACTAGCTGGAAGAATCAATAATACAATCAAGGAGATCAAGCCAATTCTCATTTTAATATTTAGCTCTTTAAATGAACTTAAGGGAGATTTTCTCATCAAAATTCTTGTTCCAATAATGTTGGCTAGCATGATAAAGACACAGTTGATCAAGAAAAGATA
>CAKMPG010000040.1:0-3739 GCA_927911355.1 Streptococcus mitis
GAACTGCAAAGTGAGAAACCAAAACCATCCTTTGATTTCAAACCGGCTCGTACACCAGGGCGCTTTTATTTTCCAAGCCAAGGATTTGCAGATTTGGATATGAACGTCCTCTGACTAAGCCTTTAAACCTTACCTTTGAACGTAATCAAAAGGTTGCTATTATCGGGGCAAATGGTATCGGGAAAACAACTCTCTTGAAGTCCCTCTTGGGCATTATTCCACCAATCGCTGGAGAGGTTGAACGTGGAGACTACCTAGAACTTGGCTACTTTGAACAGGAAGTAGAAGGAGGCAATCGTCAAACACCTCTTGAAGCTGTCTGGAATGCCTTTCCTGCACTTAACCAAGCAGAAGTTCGTGCAGCCCTTGCCCGCTGTGGTTTGACAACCAAGCATATTGAAAGCCAAATTCAGGTCTTGTCAGGTGGGGAACAAGCCAAGGTTCGTTTCTGTCTCTTGATGAATCGTGAAAACAACGTTTTAGTGCTGGACGAGCCGACAACCATTTGGATGTGGATGCCAAGGATGAACTCAAACGCGCTCTGAAAGAATACAAAGGGTCTATCCTTATGGTCTGTCACGAACCAGACTTTTATGAAGGCTGGATGGACCAAATCTGGGATTTTAATAATCTAACTTAAAAATGAGGATAAAAGAAATACAGTACCGAATGTGGATACTGTATTTTTTTGGTTTTTAAGATTTAAAATCGTAGTCTTTCACCACTTCGATGCTGTCGATTGTGATAGCAGTAGTTGGCTTGTCTTTTTCATCTTTTTCGGCTTTGGCAATTTTATCTACTACATCCATACCGTCAATCACTTGACCAAAGACTGGGTGTTTGCCATCTAGACTAGGGTTTCCCCCTTCTTTATAGGCCTCGATGATTTTCTTTGGATACTTGCTTGTAGGGAGTTTAGCAGAGGTATCTGTAGAGTTTTGATTGATGAAGAATTGGCTACCATTGGTGTTTGGTTGACCAGTATTAGCCATAGAAAGAGCTCCACGGATGTTATAGAGATAAGGAGTAATCTCGTTCTTGAAACCAGTTCCCTTGTCTTTAGTCTTATCCTTGTCATGCCAGATGGACTGACCACCTGTACCGTCTCCCTTTGGATCTCCAGTTTGAACCATGAAGCCATCGATGACACGGTGGAAGGTAATGCCGTTATAGTAGCCTTCTTTGGCATGAGTGAGGAAGTTTTCAACCGCTAGAGGAGCGAGTTTAGGGAAGAGTTTGATACGGATATCTCCTTGACTTGTGTGTAGAATCACTTCAGCCTCGTCTTCAGCAACTTCTTTAGATAGTTGTGGGAAATTGGCATTTTCGTTTGTTAAAGCATCGTTTAACTCCTTGGCAGATTGGGCAGCTACTTTGGAGCTTTCCTCAGCGGCCAAGCTAGAATCTACATAGTCATCACCACGCAAACTACGTTGGATGTTGCTACATCCAGCTAGGGCTACAGTGGATAGTAAAAGAAGGGTTGCTAGTTTTTTCATTCTGTTCCTCTCAAAAATTTATTTCTACCATTGTACCCTAAAGGAAGTTTATTTCAAATATCAATAGAGATTATTCTGATAACACATATAACTTTATAGCTTGACTTACTCCATTTTGTTCATTAGAATCTGTTACTGCATTTGCACAGGATTTGACATCTGTAGGTGCATTTCCCATTGCAATACCAAGGCCTGCGGTTTCAATCATGGGAACATCATTATAATTGTCACCCAAGGCCATAATCTCCTTTGGGGAAATTTGATAGTAGTTAGCCAATTCTAACAGAGCCTGTTTTTTAGATACTTGATTATGTGTGACTTCAAGATAGTTATTCTTGGAGAGATAAAAATCCGTTTGAGGGAAATCCATAATGGATAAGGTGTTTTGCAGTTTCTGTATAGTGTCTGCTTTATCAATTAATAATAGTTTATGAACAAGAGTATATTCCTCTTTTATCAAATCTGTTATAGATGTAACTTTTGGACTTTCTCCAGTAATATCGGCTTCGATTTGTACCCATTTATCTAAAGTATTAACAAACCAATCTTGTCCAGAATAAACATTGATAGAAACTGTCGGAAATTCTCTTTTTAAAAAATCATGAAGAAATGTTAATTCTTTTTTATCAATAGAATGCTGACTTAGGACCTCATCCCCCTTACTGATAAGGGCACCGTTATAACATGCGATTGGGAAGTTACTAATACCTAGTTCTTTAGAGATTGGAGCAATACCGAGAGGTGAGCGAGCAGAAGCTAAGACAAAAGGGATTTCTTTTTGTTTTAAAATTGGCATCAGTTCTGGCAAATAAGAGTCTATCTGGTGATTTTTGTCTAAAATTGTTCCGTCAATATCGGTTATAATCAATTTAATATTTGTCATAGTTAACCTCTTTTAAAATAGAATAGTTGTTTTACCATCTAAATATTTCTGAATTTCTATATCGGGTTCTTTGTCTGTAATCCAATAATCAAAATCAGCTAGTTCAGAAAGAATAAAGTGAGAGTGTTTGCTTATTTTACTGGTTTCAGCCAGTAAGACACGAGTTTTGCTTGTTTTAAATGCTCTCTTTTTCATTAGAACATCTTCTTGGTCTTCAAAACTAACTTGACCATCTGAAAGACTTGCAGATCCAAAAAAAGCTAAATCAAACTTAATAGAGTTTAAAATGTCCGATTCTTCTAATGAGTAATAGAAACGATTTTTTTTATGAAATCGTCCACCTAGAATGTGAAAATCGACATTTTCTTTCCCTCCTAGAATAAGCGCATTATCTAATGAATGGCTGAAAATAGTGACTTTTTTATCTGTTATTTTTGCTAACTCAAGTACAGTTGTTGAAACATCATAGAAAATTAATTGTGATTCAGAAATAAGTTGGGTAGCTAAATGAGCAATTTTCTCTTTTTCTTTGGAAGATTGTTCTGCTCGACCTTGAAAACCAAGAATCCTTTGCTTTTGAATTGGCAATAAACCTCCATGAGTTCTTTTTGCTCGTTTCTCTTTTGCGAGAATAGAAAAATCTCTGCGGATGGTATCTTTGGATACTTGGAAATAGTCAACCATTTCTTTTGCTGATAGACTTCCTCTATCCTCTAAAAGTTTAATGATTTCTTCTAATCGTTGTTCTTGGTACATATGAATTCCCCCTTTCAATACTAATATACCTCTTTTGTAAGCAATTGTCAACGTTTGTAATGTTTTATAAGTGTTTTGAATGATCTACAAAAAAATCAACCTGACTTGGTTGATTAAAGATTCTTCTTTGGATGACGGTCGATAATATCCTTGTATTGTTCCAGTATCTGCTCCCCCTTTGGAGTCAATTTGTAGCCACGATTGCTAATTCTTCTTCTGAAAGTTGTCATGAAGGGCTTTGACCAAATTTGTAGCCTTCATCTTAGACAGTCTTGTAATTCCCTTGCTTTTCAGAATATTCTTTTTCACAGTAGCATTTAGATGGTTAAGTGAGTCAAATGCAGTTTCGACAAGAGTATAACCTTTTTCCACCAGAGTTTTTAGATGCTTAGGGGTATCAATGCCATAAGTGTACTCAAAGTATTTAGGGAACCAGATCTTAAGAAAGCTCGTAAAGCATCACAATTAGTAAAGGTTAATTCGAAAGAATTGCTATATTTTAAAAGGGCACATTTTCAAAGGATTTTTTCTTTGGCTTCAATTTTTAATTAATCAATGAACTTAATACTAGGTCTCGAAAAGAATTATGCTTCCTCTTTCT
>CAKMPG010000041.1:0-5165 GCA_927911355.1 Streptococcus mitis
AGGGAAACGCCGCGAATGGCTGTCAATACTTTGTCACGAACGTCAAATTCCACGACAATATCGCGAGCAGTCAAAATTACATTTTTTTCTTTTGTCATTTCTACTCCTATCTATGTGTACGTGGATCACTAGCATCCGCTAGGTTTTGACCAACTACGAAAAGTGACAAGGATACCAAGACCAAAGTTGTCAATGGAATCCAGAAGAGGTATGCATTTGTTGTTACGTTCTGTGAATAATCTGAAATCAATCGACCTAAACTTGGTACTGTAATAGGCAATCCAAGTCCAAAGAATGACAGAAAGGCTTCATAGGAGATAAATGCTGGAAGCATTTGTGATGTAGTCGTAACAATAACAGATACCAATTGTGGCATGATATTTTTAATGACAATTTTGTATGTTGGAGTTCCGAGTGTGCGTGAAGCAAGGTTGTACTCTAAGTCACGGTAACGCATGATTTGGATACGAATTGAGTAGGCAATCCCAATCCATGTTGTTACACTCATTGCAAAAATCAGATTCCAGAATCCAGCTCCGATTGAGTAAGTCAAGACAATGACAATCAAAAGAGATGGGATGTTTGAGATGACGTTATAAACTTCCATCATCACACGGTCTACTGATTTCGAAATTCCCCAAATACCACCGACAAAGACACCGATAACCAAGTTAATCACTGTCGCAATCACAGAAATGAGGATAGAGTTACGAGCTCCGAACCAAACACCGTCAAAGAGCGATTTACCGTTACTGTCAGTACCGAACCAATGCTCAGCATTTGGCTTAATATAACGAGCACTAAAATCGTTCACTTTGCTGACATCATTGAAATCAAACTTAGAAAACATTGGGTAGATGAAACTCATCAAAATGATAGCTACCAAGATTCCCAACATGACTACAGTTGATTTCTTCTTCATAAATTGTCTAAACACTGAACCCCAGTATGAATAAGCTGGCGCATCAATGGCTTCAGAGGCAAAATCGTCACGTTTTACAAACTGAAATTTTTTCTTTATCGATGTAGACATTATTTGTCCTCCTTTCTTCAGTCAATTTAATACGTGGGTCAATAATAGTCATCCAAATATCTCCCAAAAGAAGTGAGAAGATAGAAATACATGTAAAGATGAAGACAAGACCTACGACCATAGAGTTATTAGATGCTTTTACAGAGTCAATCAACATTTTACCCATACCTGGGAAGGCGAAGACTGTTTCAGTAAGGGTTGCACCACCGATAACCCCGATAACAGCACCAGGAATCCCTGAAACCAGCGGAACCATGGCATTTTTAAAGATGTGTTTGTTTGAAATTTCTTTTTCAGACAAACCTTTTGCACGAGCAAAACGAACAAAATCCTGTGATTGCAAGTCAATCATGTAACGACGAATCCAAATAGCGGTACCAGGAGCACCCAATAAACCAAGGATAACTGCTGGTAAAACATACGAACGCCAATCTCCAGCACCCAAGATAGGGAATGAATCTGGAAGACCAATTGATGATCCAATCAAACGAACAATGTAAACCAAAGCAATGGTTGGAAGAGCCATCAAGAAGGTCAAAGCCCCTGTTGAGAAGCTATCAATCCAAGTGTTCTTGAAGCGAGCCATAGCTGAACCAAGTGGCACGGCAATCGCATAAGAAATCACCAAACCGATCAATCCAACGATTGCAGAGCTAGCAATCATAGAAGGATATTGGTAGTTGCTTTCAGTAGCAGTATATGGGTCATCTTTCCCATAGTTAGCTACTTCACGTGAATCAGCCTGACTAGGAGACTTGTAGGTTCTTGAGTAAATATTTACAGAAGAAGTTTTCTTACCTGTTGGGAACTGAACTTGAGATGTTTTTGTTTGCCCTTGACCCTGAGTAATAACCTGTAAAACAGGGCTATTAGCATAGGTTGGATAAGAGTCACCTAAATTAATGTTCACAAAGTTTTGATGCACAAATGGGAACTGACTGTTGAAGTACAAGAGATATTTGTGTTTAGTTCCTGAACCAACCAAGGACCATCCGATAGCTGGATCATTTTCAAAACGAAGGTAACGTTTCAAGTCTGGATTTTCAGGGTCTTGAATTTTATTAGTATGATCAATGTCAATCAAGTTAGCATAGAATTTGAAAACACGTTCAAAAATCGGGATTTCACGAGTAGCGTAGAATTGGCCACTTTCAGTAAATTCTCCCAGGGTCCAACCATGACCGATTTGTTTGATGTATTTTTCATAGATAGCCTTGTTGGTGTCATTGGCTTCAACTGTTACAGAAGCATCCATCTGGCTAGCTTTTTCTTGCAACTCTTTGGTATCGTAGTACTCGATATAGCCCATACGCTCATAAACAGTATTCTCATAGTTATCACGTTTATCAGCAGTTGTCGCAATCTTATTATAGTTGGTATCCTGTTTGAAAATCAATTTTCGAGGAACCCATTGTATAGATAATCGTGTAAGTCAAGGTTGTTACTAGAAGATAGAAACCAATGACCGCAAGACACGCATAAAAATATATTTTCTTCATATCGTTTCCTTTTTAAATCCCAAAAGAACCTTCTCCTCATGGAGAGAAAGTTCCCTTGAGAGTTATTTATTTAACGTGTTTAGTCAATTCTTTTTGAACTTTTTTCGTTTGATTCTTTTTTCTCTTTGAGCCATTTCTCACGAGCTTGTTCATAATCAGCCTTTGTTACAACTTTGTCTTGTAACTGAATATATTTGAAGTAGAGATTTGAACCTTTGTCTCCAGATTGGCTATAAGAAGCTGAGAATGGTACAACACGAGAAATGAATGGTGTAGCACCACTAGAAGACATAGCTGGTAAGAAGAGTGAACTGTCTGTCAACCAAGCTTGAGCAGCAGCATATTTTTCATAACGTTTGTTAAGATCACTTGTTTCTTTTCCAGCTTCATCAAGCAATTTATCGTAATCTTTCACACCAACTTTAGCTGCAGCTGCATTTGATGGGTCATCATACCCCATATAAGTTTTCGTTTGCTCACTATTAGTTGATTTAAGGATATCAAGGTAAGTTGATGGATCTTCATAGTCAGGATTCCATCCAACCGCACCTGAAAGATCCCAATCCTCAGCTGCCGCATTAGCAGCATAATAAGTCGCATTAAAGAATTCATCTTTAGAAATTTGTTGAATATCGATGACAACATTTTCTTCGCCTAAAACTTTTTCAACTGATTGTTTGAACGACTGAATCCGTGCGACAAAGTTTTTAGAGGTTTGGTCTACTGGAACATCCAAGTGGATAGGGAATTTCACACCTTCTGCTTCCAGAGCAGTTTTAGCTTTAGCAAATTCTGCTTTAGCTTTGTCAGCGTTAAAGAGACCGTCTTGACCATCAGCAAAGTTTACATCTTTCCACTCATCTCCATAAGTCTTAACTTTTTCAGCAACCAAGTCACCGAAAGTTTTTTCGCCTGCAGTCACAAAGTCTGGTTTCACAAATAAATTACGAACTGCGAGAGGAGCACCTTCTTTACCGTTAACTTGAGCAGAATAACCTGTACGGTCAAAGGCAAAGTTCAAGGCTTGGCGGAAGTCTTTGTTAAGAAGAGCTTTCTTAGTAGATGTTTTCTCTTCATCTGTCGTTTTAGATGTATATTTGTAATTTTGTCGATCAATATTTACACCTAAACCTCCAATACCAGCTCCTGACGGAGTGTAGAAAATATTATCCTTGTATGACTCCTCTACCTTTGAGAAGTTTGAACTTGTTGGGTAAAGACGAGCAAAACTATAAGCTCCACTTGTAAAGTTACGCTCAAGTGATTCTTGGTCCGAACCATCAAAATATGCAAGTGTTGCTGTATCTAAATGAACATTCTCTTTATCCCAGTACTGCTCGTTCTTAGCAAATTCGATAGAAGATTTAGCAGTCAAACCTTTGAGCAAGAAAGGTCCATTATATAGCAATGATGTAGGATCTGTCGCTTTAGCAAAATCAGAGCCTTTTGACTTTTCAAATTCTTCGTTTAATGGCCAGAAAATTGAATAAACCATCTTAGAGTTCCAGTAAGGTTCTGGTTGGTTCAAAGTATACTCAAGAGTATAGTCATCAACCGCTTTAACACCTACTGTAGAGAAATCTTTTGAATTCCCAGCCAAATAATCAGATAAACCTTTAACAGAAGTTTCAGCTAGATATAGAGCTTCTGATTTCTTATCTGCCGCATGTTTCAATCCATTCACGAAGTCTTTAGCAGTCACTTCGGCATATTCTTCACCATCGGATGTCATCCATTTGACACCTTTACGAATTTTGTAGGTATATGTCAATCCGTCTTTTGATACAGACCAGTCTTCTGCAACCGCAGGAGTCAAATTCCCGTATTTGTCATTTGTGAAGAGGCCATCGATCCCGTTTGAAGTAGCCACTTTCGTACTCTCTTTTCCAGAGATAAGATAGTCCAATGTTTCTGGATCAGCTGAATAGACATAGCCATAGGTCTTTGGAGCTGTCGAATCAGATGATTTTGAATTCCCACAAGCCACTAACACACCCGTCGCAAACAAAGCAACTCCTGCTGCAACAAATACTCTACTTTTTTTCATTTATTTACTCCTCTTATAAAGTATAGGTTATCATCAATTATATCATAGATTTCAAGAAAAGTAAACGAATTTTCAGAATATTTAGGCTTATTGACACAAAAAAATCTGAAAAAGCTATTGACTGAAAATCATTTTCAAGGTATAATAATAAACGTTAAGGCGGTATAGCCAAGTGGTAAGGCACGGCTCTGCAAAAGCTTGATCGTCGGTTCAAATCCGTCTACCGCCTTCTATAACTTGATTTATCAGGTTTCAAATGAACAGAAAGCCCAGTTTGAAGGGCTTTTTTTATTTTTTCTTCGGATAAATAAGGATAGATTTAGAAAAGTTTTGGGGCGGATTTGGGGACTGAGTTTTTCGAGGATACTATTTCCTTTTAAAATCGGCTCTATAATATTTGTAGTGGGTAAATCCCATGGATATTATGGAGCCTATTTTGTTGTAGAAAAAAAGTCCCATAAGATCTATAATGAAAAGCGACAAAACAACTCATTAGAAAGATTCATATGGAACAATTACATTTTATCACAAAACTACTCGATATCAAAGACCCTAATATCCAATTTATAGATATCATCAATAGGGA
>CAKMPG010000042.1:0-4086 GCA_927911355.1 Streptococcus mitis
CTCCAGGATAAAAATACTTATTATACGATATAGTAGAAACGTTCCTGGGAAAAATTTATTGATTAAAATTGGAAAACTCATTAACAGAATCGAGTTTTATAGCCAAACAAATGGATACTATTTTATTCTTCACAGAGTATATAGGTAACGATACTATTGAATAGAGAAATGCTAAAAAAATAAGCAAGATATACTTAGTGCTGCTAATTAGCGGCGCCCTTAATGATAAAAAAAAGATAGGCACCCCATACGATGATATGCGCTTTACGAATCGACTCTAGATTACTCATCTACCTACTCCTAATATGTAAAAGGAATCCATTTTTAGCTCACATTCTCATTCCAACAAGTCATAAACGTTTCATGATATTTCCTTCTTTTACATTAGGTAAAGTTGAAATACATTTTTTGCAAGTGAAAATATTATTATTATTTGAAACCCCCAAATATCTATCCCTTTTCTAGACCTAAACCAAGTCAGATTAAAGATACAAATATAATGATAAGGCTTTCTTTTACTTTAGACTACCATAAAACAAGGAATCTTTCAACAAAATTCATTGGCAAACTACTATTCTAGAAGATTGACAGCTCAAATCTTTCAGAATAGAACTATCCTGACTATCGAACACCCTAACTTCATAAATATCTATGTAATTATAGACCTAGAATTCCTATAAACTAAATGTTTTCGCGCTATTCTAAGCTATTGATAGCCTTAAATGTTAATTTTTGAGCAATTCTAAAGCTAGAATAGTCCCGTCACAATCAGTTTTGAATTATTATACTCAATGAAAATCAAAGAGCAAACTAGGAAACTAGCCGCAGGCTGTACTTGAGTACGGCAAGGCGACGTTGACGTGGTTTGAATTTGATTTTCGAAGAGTATTAACAATTTAGAAACACTATGATTCTACTCCTTTTACATTAAAAAGGAACTGCATAAAGCAATCCCTTTCTGATTTTGAAATTATTTACTTAAAATTTGATAGTTGAGATAATCAATAGCCCATCTATAAAAAGAGTTATAGTAAAATTCCTTATTTATTGATTTCAAGCTCCGACAACTGTGTTTGAATAACTGACAGTTCTGCACCAGCCTGAAGAAGAGCAGCTGCAGTATAGGCACCTTCTACAATTGGAACCCTATTGATCATGATACTTTTATCACTGAAATCAGCCACCATTTCTAAGTTCATTTTAGCAGAACCTAGGTCAAAAAAGGCTAATAAAGTATCTGCTGGATTTTCGGAAACAACCCTATCTACTTGATCAAAACTTGTTCCAATTCCTCCATCTTCGGTTCCTCCTACATAAGTAATCGGAACATCTTTAGCTACTTCACTAATCAGTTCAACAACACCTTCTGCAATGTGTTTGGAATGTGAAACGATAACAAGACCAATACTTCCCATTAAACCACCCCAGTCTCTAAAAGAGCAGTAAAGAGTAAACCTGATGAAAATGATCCAGGGTCAATATGTCCCAGAGAACGTTCTCCTACATAAGATGCTCTTCCTTTAGTTGCAAGTAAATCTTTGGTAGCATTCACTACCTGATCAATAACCTCTTGAGTCAATTGGCCAGCAGACAAGGCAGCAATAACAGGAGTCCAAACATCAACCATTGTCTTTTCTCCAACTTCTGCTTTCCCACGTTTGACAATCATATCCAAACCGCTTTGTAAGATTTCCTCTATTTTCGAATTAGAATCAACCTTGGACATGCCCATAAAAGCAGAGCCATACAAGGGACCAGAAGCACCGCCTACCTTACTCAGTAGTTGCATTGAGACAAGTTTAAAAACATCACTGCTTGTTTCAAATTGCTTTCCTTCTAAGTTTTCCATAACTGCAGTCATGCCACGCGCCATATTTCCACCGTGGTCTCCATCTCCTATAGGAGTGTCTAGCTCACTAAGATAATCTTTCTGTTCTTGAATCTTTTTATTAAAAAGCTTCATCCATTCAAGAGCTTGTTCAGCATTCATGCGACATTTCCTCCTTGAGTTTTACCAAGCTGGGGTAATAACAGGTGCATTTAGAGCATCCAACCACTCATCATCTGCCAATCGAATCAATGTTAATGACAAGCCAGCCATATCAATTGATGTCATATAGTTTCCAATTTTCTTAAACGCCAACTCAACACCTTTTTCATGGAGTAATTTTGCCACATCATTTGCAAATACGTATTGTTCCATAAGAGGAGTGCTTCCTAAACCATTAATGAGAAGGCCATAGCGTTCGCCTGATTTAAGTTGGAAACCTTCAGATAATTTTTCAACCAACTCTGATGCCAATTGTGCTGAAGGTTGCATTTTCTCTTTTTTATATCCTGGCTCACCATGAATACCAACTCCATATTCAAATTCATCATCTTCTAGAACAAATCCTGGTTTCCCAACTTCAGGAACGGTTGCTCCAGACAGGGCCAGCCCTATTGTTTTAATTTCTAAAACAAGTTTATCTGCCAAGTCCTTCATTTGAGCTAATGATTTACCAGAACGAGCCGCATCACCCAAAATTTTATGGACTAATATAGTACCTGCGACACCTCGACGACCTTGGGTATAGAGACTATTTTCAACCGCAATATCATCATCGACTACAACACTTGCTACATCAATACCTTCCATTTCAGCAAGTTCTTGTGCAATTTCAAAGTTCATAATGTCACCAGAATAGTTCTTGATGACCATAAAAACTCCAGCACCTTCATCAGCCGCCTTGATGGCTTCTAAAATTTGGTCCGGAGTAGGTGAAGTGAAGACTGCTCCACAAATGGCAGCAGACAACATTCCATCTCCTACAAATCCAGCATGACTTGGTTCATGTCCTGAACCTCCACCTGAAATGAGTCCAACTTTTCCTGTCTTTTCTGCCTTTCTAACAATGACATCAAATCCATCTAAACGTTCTACCAAGTCATCATGCATGAATGACAATCCCTGCAACATTTCATCAACAACTTGTGTCGGTTCATTTATAATTTTTTTTCATGAGAAACTCCTTTCGGCATCTACCTTTGTTTTCGCTTTCATTATATATTTTTTATCGCTGGCTGATAAGGGACAGATTCTATTATTTGTCCCCTTTTAAACCCGTTTCAAACATTTTTTTGGTAAAATGAAGGAAGTAAAAGAAAGGTTTCCTATGGCATCATCACTTATTACAAAAAAACGGATTGCCAAGGCATTTAGAGACCTATTAGCTACTAGAGAATTTGACAAAATCTCCATTGTAGATATCATGGAATCAGCTGGCATTCGTAGACAGACCTTTTATAATCACTTTCTTGACAAATATGAACTGCTCGACTGGATATTTGAAAATGACTTAACCGAGTATATCACCAATAACTTGGACTTCATTTCAGGACAAAAACTATTACAAGAATTATTTTTTTATTTCGAACAAGAGCGTGACTTTTATATTCAACTTTTTGATATTCAAGGACAAAATAACTTCTATGACCAATTTATCAGCTACTGTCGCTTGCTTGTATCAAAAATTTTAAGAGAATACGGTCAGATTGATATCGATTCATCTGCTTATACTTGCTTTTTGTTAGACTATCATTCACATGCTCTAGCAGAAATCGTGAAGGCTTACGTCAATAAAAAAAGGCTCTATAATATTTGTAGTGGGGTAAAACTCCCCTATAGATATTGATGGAGCCTATTTTGTGTAGAAAAAAAAGTCCCATATGACCTATAATGAAAAGCGACGAAACAACTCATTAGAAAGAATCATATGGAACCAATTACATTTTATCACAAAAACTACTCGATATCAAAGACCCTAATGTCCAAAATTATGGGATGTTGATTAATAGAGATACCCACAAGGAAATCATCGCTAAACTGGATTATGAGGCCCCATCTTGTCCTGAATGTGGAAGTCAAATGAAGAAATATGACTTCCAAAAACCATCGAAATTCCTTACCTTGAACAACTGGTATGCCTACCAGAATCCTCCTTAAAAAGCGTCGTTTCAAGTGCTATCATTGCTCTAAAATGATGGTCTCACAGACCTCTCTCGTCGAGAAAATCACCAAATTCCTCGTATTATCAACCAAAAAAT
>CAKMPG010000043.1:0-8764 GCA_927911355.1 Streptococcus mitis
TGTAAATACTTAATAGCTCTTAAACGTCTTTCCCCAGCAATAAGTTCATAGAAACCATTTCCCATGTCACGAACTGTAATAGATTGAAGTAAACCATTTTGCTTGATTGATTCAGCAAGTTCTTTAATTTTTTCTTCTGTAAATTCACGTCGTGGTTGATATTTGTTCGGAACAATCTTTTCAACTAAAATCTCCCTAAGTACATCATCATCAGAAATACCTACTTTTTCTGCTCTCTGTGTTAAATCATATAGCTTACTAAATGGTTTTACACTCTCTGTCATATTTTACCTCCTATAACTTTATATACACTAATACAATATCATACTTTAAAATAATTGTCAAAATATTTCCCGATATATAGTATCTAATAAAGCTTATAAAATAGTACTTTTAAAAGAATATTTCCGAACTAAAGTAGATATTATTTTAAAAACAATAAAAAAGTGTAATCATAAATGATTACACCTTGTACAGGGACGGCAGGAATCGAACCCACACCAAAGGTTTTGGAGACCTTTTGTCTACCGTTAAACTACGTCCCTTAGAATGGTGGGAAGAAGTGGATTCGAACCACTGAACCCGAAGGAGCGGATTTACAGTCCGCCGCGTTTAGCCTCTTCGCTATCTCTCCTACAATCAACATGGACTATTATATCATGAAAATTTCAAAAAAACAAGACTTATTTTGCTAAATTATAATTTTCAATCAAAATTTCCACAGCTTTTTCCAATTTTTTATAAAACTATCGACATTTCCATTCTTTATGATGGCAAATTGTCCATCTAATTCGGCAATTTCTCCGATAACTTTTTTACCAATAGTCAAGGTATAACCTTCAAAACTGTCTTTTCCTACATTAACCTTGGCATCTGCTACTTGAATTTCAATTTTTTTATCTTTCTTGCTCATTTCATACCTCTCTTCACTTTTTCTATTTTACAAGAAAATCCCAAAACTAGCAAGAAAAAACTCTATATCATTCCAAGTCTGATATAGAGTTTTCTGCTTTATTTAATGTGTTTTTCTAGTTCTTTTTGGTACTTACCGTTTGATTCCAATTTTTCTTTTTGCCATTTTTTCAGTGCTTCTTCATATTCTTTTGTTGTAACGATATCTTTTTGCAATTTCATTCCTTTAAAGATATATGGGTCACCCTTAATACCAACTTGTGAGTATGGTTTTGAGAATGGCACTACATTACTTACAACTGGAGAACCGCCAGATGAGGCTGTCGGCATCAATAATGAACTATCTGTCAACCAAGCTTGAGCCTTAGCATATTTTTCATAGCGCTCTTCAAGATTCGTAGTTTCTGAATCGGCATCATCCAATAATTTCTTATATTGGTCCAAACCAAGTTTAGCTACAACATCCTTATCTTTCCCTTTAGTAATACCAAGGTGTTTCATAGCAGAACCTGATTTAGGATCCATGATATTCAAGTAAGATGCTGGGTCTTGATAGCTTGGAGCCCATCCTGTACTGTTCAAATCATAGTCTTTTTGAGAAGGAACACGCGCTTGTGAAGTGATTGTTTCCTTTTCATTATCAGTCATTTGAAGAACATCGATGACAACATTTTCAGCACCAAGAGTTGATTCAATTGACTGTTTGAAAGAGTTACTTTGTTGAACGGCGATGGTGTCTGTTTGTTCAACTGGGACATCCAAGTGAATTGGGAAAGTTACCCCTTTAGATTCCAAGTCTTTCTTAGCTTTTTCGAACGCAGCTTTAGCCTTATCAGGGTTGTAGATAGAATCCTTACCGTCAACTAGCTCAACACCTTTCCACTGGTCACCATAGTTCACCAACTCTGCTTGAGCGATTTGACCAAAGTTTTTCCCACCTGCTTGTACAAAGTTGTCAGGAACAAGGCTGTTACGAATAATCTTATCCGCACCGTCTTCACCATTTAGCTGGGCAGCATAAGAATGGCGGTTGAAGGCAAAGTTGATAGCCTGACGGAAGTCCTTATTAAGCATAGCTTCTTTAGTAGAAGTCTTTTGCTCTTCACTTGTTTTCGCAGTTTTATTATATGACTGACGATTTACGTTAAAGGTGAAGTAATAACTACTTGAGTCCTGTGGGCTATAAGTGATTTTATCTCCGTATTGTTCCAAAGTTGAAGCAAAGTTTGAGCTACTTGGGAAGAGACGGGCTGTCGTATAGGCACCTGAAGAGAAGCTACGAATCAACGATTCCTGATCAGAACCATCGTAGTAGGTCAATTTGATTTCTCGATTTTTACCTTTTCTTATCCCAGTAGTTTGGATTTTTCTCGTATTCGATTAACGATTTAGATGTCAAGGTCTTCAAGATATAAGGACCATTGTAAAGAATCCCTGCTGGAGTAACTGCTCCATAATCTTTACCTGATGCCTTCAAAAACTCTTCATTTACAGGCAACATCGTTGCTGTTGTGACTTTAGAGTTCCAGAAACTTTCTGGTTTATTTAGGGTATATTCAACTGTATAATCGTCCAAGGCCTTAACACCAACTGTAGAGAAATCATTGGTCTCACCAGTCATGTAGGCATCCAAGCCCTTGATTGAATTTTGGATGAGAGAGACACCGTCTGACTTTCCGTCAGCTACGTGTTTTAGTCCTGTCACAAAGTCATGGGCTGTTACTTCTGCATATTCTTCGCCTTCTGATGTGTACCATTAACTCCTTTACGAAGTTTATAGGTATAAGTCAAACCATCTTTTGAGACAGACCAATCTTCAGCTAAGGAAGGAATAACATTTCCGTATTGGTCATTTTCCATCAATCCATCAACCACATTCCCGATGACATCTGTTGTAGATGTACGAGTCGCTACACTATAGTCCAAAGACGCAGGATCTACTGCATAGACATATGAAAATGTTGTCGGTGCATCTGCTTCTTTATCAGCTTTTCCACAAGCCGCTAATAGAGCTGTTGTGCTCAGGACCACTCCTGCTGTTAAAAGCCACTTTTTCGATTTCATAAAAAATCTCCTTTAGTTTATTTTAATCTACTTTTACAATCCAACTTTCTGGCGCTTCAATATCACCAAACTGAATTCCTGTCAATTCATCATATAATTTACGAGTCACAGGGCCTACTTCTGTTTCACTATAGAATACATGGAAATCATCACCGTGTTGAATACCTCCAATTGGAGAAATAACCGCTGCTGTACCACAGGCACCTGCCTCTACAAAACGGTCAAGGTTATCAATCGGGACATCCCCCTCAATAGGAGTTAAGCCCAAGCGATGTTCTGCCAAATAAAGCAAAGAATACTTGGTAATAGATGGCAAGATAGAAGGACTCAATGGTGTTACAAATTCATTATCAGCTGTAATTCCAAAGAAGTTAGCTGATCCGACTTCTTCAATCTTTGTATGAGTTGATGGGTCTAGATAGATAACATCTGAGAAATGACGTGACTTGGCCAATTTCCCTGGCAAGAGACTGGCAGCATAGTTCCCACCAACCTTAGCCGCACCTGTACCATTTGGAGCGGCACGGTCGTATTCATCCTGAATCAAGAAGTTGGTTGGAACCAATCCACCCTTAAAGTAATTTCCAACTGGCATAGCAAAGATGGTGAAAATGTATTCCTCTGCTGGTTTAACCCCAATAATATCTCCGACACCAATCAAAAGAGGACGAAGATAAAGGGTTCCACCTGTTCCGTATGGAGGTACATATTCTTCATTCGCACGAACAACTGCCTTACAAGCTTCTACAAACATTTCTGTCGGAACTTGTGGCATCAAGAGACGGTCACATGTACGTTGCAGACGTTTGGCGTTTTCATCAGGACGGAACAGTTGAACACTGCCATCCTTAGTACGATAAGCTTTCAAACCTTCAAATGCTTGTTGACCATAGTGAAGACTTGGAGAAGACTCTGAAATATGCAAAGTTGCATCCTCTGTAAACTCTCCTTGATTCCATTGTCCATTTTTAAAATGAGCAATATAGCGATAAGGTAATTTCATATAGGAAAAACCGAGATTTTCCCAATCAATCGTTACTGTCATATTCCACTCCTTATTCTAAAAACCTATTTCTTTTATTCTACACTATTTTTCTAAAATAGCAAGTATATTTTGTAATTTTCAGAAAATTTCTTCAATAAAAAGAACCAGCTCTTAGAACTGATTCTTCATTTCACTTATTTAGCTTCCGTAAATACTTCTTTAAGATAAGCGTCAAAAACTTCTTCATCTGAAATCGTATCAGAAATGAAGCTTCCGTTGCTAGTGCGTTCTGACAAGTTCAAGTCTTGCAATCGACTTTCATAGATTGTTCCTTTGTTTGATTGAACAAGCAGAGTTTGGTCGTTCTCTTCCACATCTGTACTGAAGAGATCACCAATAAAGCCTTGTTCTGCAACCGCTCCTGCCAAGAAGACACGATGCGGTTTGTTTTTCAACTCACGTAAGACTTGTAAGCCACGTTTGGCACGACTTGTTGCCGGAATTTCGTCAATAGAAACACGTTTTAAACTACCACGTTGGGTCAAGAGGTAGAAGGATGAGGTGTTACAGATAAAGGCTGATTGAAGGACATCATCTGCTTTCAGGTTCATAGCTTTGACACCTGCAGCCTTAGCACCGACAACTGGTACCTCTTCGATATTGAAACGAAGGGCATAACCATTTTGGCTAATCAAGAGAACATCATCCAGTTTAATCGGAGCCACTGCTACAATCTGGTCTGCCTCGTCTTTGAGCTTAGCATACTTGACAGACTTAGATTTATAGGTCCGCCATGGAGAGAATTCTTTGCGTTCTACACGCTTGATTTGACCGAGACGAGTCGCAGCAAAGTAGGTTGTCGCATCATCAAACTGATCCACGACTTCCACATAGAGGATTTCTTCGTTCGTTTCAAAGTTTGTAATGGTTTGGCTCAGATGCTCACCGATATCCTTCCAACGAATGTCTGCCAATTCATGGATTGGTCGATAAATGACATTTCCAAGAGTCGTGAATATCAAAAGATGCTGGGTTGTCTTAGCAGCTTGTACAAAAATCAAACGGTCATCATCACGTTTGCCAATTTCTTCCAGAGTGGAAGCCGCAAAGGAACGTGGGCTGGTACGCTTGATATAACCTGCCTTGGTCACGCTGACGTAGGTATCTTCCTCAGCGATCAGACTAGCTGTATCAATCTCAATTGCTTTTGCAGTGTCTTCTAGAGAACTCAAACGCGGAGTCGCAAACCTCTTCTTAACCTCACGAAGTTCTTTCTTCATGAGATTGTACATAGTCCGCTCATCCCCGATAATAGCCGCCAGCATGGCAATCTTTTCACGAAGTTCTGCTTCTTCTTCTTGCAAGACAACTACGTCTGTATTGGTCAAACGGTACAGTTGCAAGGTAACGATAGCCTCAGCCTGTTCTTCCGTAAAATCATAGCTTACCTTAAGATTTTCCTTAGCGTCAGCCTTATTCTCAGAAGCACGGATAAGCGCAATGACCTCGTCCAAGATGGAGATGACGCGAATCAAACCTTCGACGATATGGAGACGTTTCTCAGCCTTTTCCTTGTCAAAGCGGGAACGCGCCAAAATCACTTCACGACGGTGGGCAATATAGCTAGACAAGATTGGGACAATACCGACCTGACAAGGTGTGAAATTGTCAATCGCCACCATGTTAAAGTTGTAGTTGATTTGCAGGTCTGTGTATTTGAAAAGATAATTAAGAACAAGCTCCGTATTGGCATCTTTTTTTAGCTCAATAGCAATACGTAGACCATCACGGTCAGACTCATCACGAACCTCAGCAATCCCAGCCACCTTGTTATTGACACGAACATCATCGATTTTCTTGACTAGATTGGCCTTATTAATCTCATAGGGAATCTCAGTAATAACGATTTGTTCCTTACCACCTTTTAGCTTTTCAATCTCAGTCTTGGAACGAACAACCACGCGCCCCTTCCCAGTTTCATAGGCCTTCTTGATTTCATCACGCCCCTGAATAATCCCTCCAGTCGGGAAGTCTGGACCAGGCAAGAATTCCATGAGTTTTTCAACTTTGGCCGTTGGGTGGTCAATCATGTAAACTGCAGCATCAATGACCTCAGCCAAATTATGGGGAGGAATGTCTGTGGCATAACCAGCCGAAATCCCAGTCGAACCATTGACTAAAAGGTTGGGAAAGGCTGCTGGTAAGACAGTAGGTTCTTTCTCGGTATCATCAAAGTTCCAAGCAAAAGGAACGGTCTTTTTATCGATATCCTGAAGAAGATAGCCTGCAATCTCAGACAAACGCGCCTCAGTATAACGCATAGCCGCAGGCGGATCACCGTCCATAGAACCGTTATTACCGTGCATTTCAACTAGAATCTCACGATTTTTCCAGTCCTGTGACATACGAACCATGGCATCATAGATAGAACTGTCACCGTGCGGGTGGAAATTCCCCATGATATTCCCGACAGACTTGGCCGACTTACGGTAACTTTTGTCAAAGGTATTACCATCCTTATTCATCGAATAAAGAATGCGGCGCTGAACCGGCTTCAATCCATCACGAATATCTGGCAAAGCCCGGTCTTGAATAATGTACTTGGAGTAGCGACCAAAGCGCTCTCCCATGATGTCCTCAAGGGACATGTTTTGAATGTTACTCATATAGGATACAGAGCCCGTAAAATACCAAGTGAAAATAGAAAATTCTTGAAGTAAGAAAGCTCACAAGAGAATTTATCTTTTTCACCTAGCATTTAGGGCGTGTTCAACTCCTTTCAAAGAATGTAGAGTAGTTTTTATACAGTGAAGAGTATTTTACGGGAATTAGTCCCATGTTCAGTTACCGTAAGAAACCAAACAATCCTTTCTGTAGTTTAATCTTTTAAATTAGTCAGCAATTAAGAAGTCTCTCCTCAACGTATTGAATCATCTTCTCAGCTACTTCTTTATCGTAGTCATAATCCATCTTTTGAGAAAGGGACTGAGCCTCTTGGTGGAAAAGTTGCATCGTATCAAACAAAGACTGAGTGATTTTGTCACTATTTGAGAAATCAAGTAGACTTGAGAATTCCTTTCCTTTCTCAGTAGGTAAATAGTTAAAAAGATACTTATAATTCTTGCCTATATCGACCACTCCCCTATTACTTGCAACCTGCCAAGCTAAGACTTTTAACAACTCTTGCTGACAAATACCATAGAGATGGTCAGTGGCATAGATGACTTGCTTACGACAGATTCCTTTGACCACGTAGGCTGACACCCACCAAAATTCATTGCAGACTTTTTCAAACTCTATCGCACTAGCTGGGCTTGTCCAGTAACGCTCTAGATTTTGAGAATAGGGTTCAAATAAATGTTCTGGATCTTCTAAAACAGTGAATCCTGCCTCACTATCCACCCACTCTTTGATGTGCTCTTTTGGGCAAAGAGTCAAATCAATGCGGTTACCATCTCAAAGAGCATGAGAAATAGACGGCGATGTCCCAACCTAACTTCTTGCTCGATAATGCGTTTGCCAAACTGGTCCAACCAAGAAAGGTCACTCGTCAGGGCATCTAAATCCTCCACAACATAGACCACGTCGTAATCTTGAAACTCATCTTTAGTGCTTTTGCATCAGTTCGTGAACCAGACATGGCGACAGCCTCGACTTTTAGACTTTTTGCTGTGTGTAAAATTAGATTCAACATTTTGGATTCTGTTCTCATGGTAACACCTGTTTTTTATTTGATATTCCTGTATATTAGCATACTATTTCTCAAGTTAAATTAGTTAATCAATTATAAAAGATTTAGCTATTCTTCTCTCAAAGTTTTTAATTTCGACAAAATTCTAGATTCATCCATGCTTAAAATAACAAATAAAGTCGAAGTATAGACGTCATCGTACCATTGTTCCAATTCATCATCAGCCAAATCAAGATGATATTGATTTGAATTATTGTGCCTTAAACCAAAATTACTATACATTTCAAAAAGTTTTTCAAACGCGATAACCTTTTGATTATTAACTTTCATAATATCTTTTAATTCTTCAGAATTATTTAGTTCTCTCCTAAACGGTTCAAGGTAGTTCGCTAAAGCAATAAGTATTTCTTTCTTACGCTGAATATTTCCCTTATTTGCAAAATGATTATATTCTAAAACCTTTATTGCATCTTGTATATTTGTCTCAGATATAATCTGAGAAACTTCTGAGGCATAAACATTCTTTTCAACAATGATCTTGTCACCATTTTCTAAAGTGATCAGTTCATGATTTGATAATTCTAAGAATCTTGTAATATTATCAAATATAACTTGAATAAACTGACATTCTTTTTCTGTAAATTTTCCCTCAAGATTATTAAATATATCGACTAATAACTCAGAGAAAACAAATAGTTGTTCAGTTGTATCATAGATGTTTGAAATAATAACTTCTATCATTTGTGAATAACTGGTGAACGTTGATCGATTAGGATAATCTAAGAAATTATCAGAAATGGCACTATTTATTGTTGTATAATAGCCGTGGCCCAAATTATTCTCCATTTTAAGTAAGTCCACTAAATTTTTCAGTTCTCTCTGTGGATCAAACTCCATCTGGTTCAAAATATCAAAATAATTTCGTCTCGCCATAATATCTCCTATACTATCTTAAAACACCGTCGCTTCTTCCAGCGTAAACTTTGACATTGTCTTCAATCCACTTACGTCGTGGTTCTACCTTGTCTCCCATGAGGACATTGACGCGGCGTTCGGCGCGAGCCAGATCTTCAATGGTGACACGGATGAGGGTACGGGTTTCTGGATTCATA
>CAKMPG010000044.1:0-2543 GCA_927911355.1 Streptococcus mitis
TATGTTTCTCGGATACGTTTGATTTCTGAATCAGCAAATCTACATCATAGTCCTCTCTTGTGATGTGATGACCGCCACCCATATTGAGCCATTTGACCTCCATGTAAGTAGGGACCAAACTGCGCTTCTACTGCTTTTAAAGTTGTCTCTAATCATCTGCTCCCTGCTCGCAAAGGGTATGAAAATGAAGACCGTCTACCAATTCCAGCAAATCACTCGGAATCTTGTCTAGAGTAACTCCGAAACGGGATCCAGGGGCACAAGGATCATAGAGAGCGTGATCTCCTTGAGTTGAACACTGAGGGTTGAGGCGCAAACCAACACTGATACCAGCATCTCGACAACGAGGCCCATGTTTATGCAACTGTCTCTCTGAGTTAAAGACGATATGGTCCGTTATCTCCAGCAATTCCTCCAAGTCTGCATCCTTGAAAGCAGGCGCAAATACATGGACTTCCCCCGGGAATTCTTCTCTAGCTAGCTTGGCCTCGTATAGACCACTTGCAGTTGTACCTGATAGATACTGGCTAATCAAGGGATAGGTTTTGTAGAGGGAATAAGCCTTCTGGGCAAGCAAAACCTTGCAGCCAGCTTCTTCTTGAACATAATGTAGGATACGGCAATTGGCTTCTAACTTGGCCAAGTCAATAACATAGGCTGGTGTTGGTACTTGTTCTAACTTCATTAGTCCACCATTCGCGGATTTTCAACCACAACCCAAGGCAAGCCATACTCATTCAGAGCTTCCATGAATGGATCTGGATCCAATTCTTCAAGGTTGTAAACTCCAGCTTGTTTCCAAGTACCGTTCATAACCAATTTTGTCCCAATCATGGCTGGAACACCTGTTGTGTAAGAAATGGCTTGTGAACCAACTTCTGCGTAACATTCTTGATGGTCGCAAACATTGTAGATGTAGATGGTCTTCTCAACGCCATCTTTGACACCAGTAAAGATACAGCCGATATTGGTTTTTCCAACTGTACGTGGGCCAAGGCTAGCAGGATCTGGAAGCAAGGATTTTAAGAATTGAATCGGAACGATGTCTTGTCCATTGAAGTTAATGGTATCCGTACGAAGGAGCCCAACATTTTCAAGACATTTCATGTGCGTTAGATAAGATTGACCAAAAGTCATAAAGAAACGAATCCGTTTGACACCTGGAATGTTCTTGGCCAATGATTCAATTTCTTCATGGTGGAGAAGATACATGTCTTTTTGTCCAACCTGAGGGAAATCGTACTCACGCTTGATAGACATAGCTTCGACTTCGACCCATTTTCCATCTTCCCAGTAAGAACCTGGCGCAGAAACCTCGCGTAGATTGATTTCTGGGTTGAAGTTGGTCGCAAATGGATAACCGTGGTCACCACCATTACAGTCTAAAATGTCGATATAATGGATTTCATCAAAATAGTGTTTGAGGGCATAAGCTGAAAAGACACTGGTCACACCTGGGTCAAAACCAGAACCAAGAAGAGCAGTCAAGCCTGCTTCTTTGAATTTCTCCTGATAAGCCCACTGCCATGAGTAGTCAAAGTAGGCTGTAAAACCAAGTTCCTTGCAACGTTTCTCATAGATAGCACGCCACTCAGGATCTTCAGTATCCTCTGCCTCGTAGTTAGCTGTGTCGATATAGTGGACTCCAGTTGCCAAACAAGCATCCATGATGGTTAAATCTTGATAAGGCAGAGCTACGTTCAAAACAGCTTCTGGCTTGTAGCTTTCAATCAAGGCAATCACTTCTTCTACCTTGTCAGCATCAAGAGCAGTTGTCTCAATCTTAGTACTTGTTTTGCCTTCTAATTTAGCTTTCAAGTCATCACATTTTGACTTAGTACGGCTAGCAATCATAATCTCTGTAAAGGTTTCACTATCTTGACAAATCTTTGAAATAGCAACTTGGGCAACGCCCCCACATCCAATAACTAGTAAACGACTCATTTTTTTCCTTCCTCTTCTTCTAAAATGTCCTCAACATACTTGGGCAACATAAAGGCTCCCACGTGTAAGTTTGCAGTGTAGTATTCTGTGAAAAGCTGGCGTTTTTTCCAGCCTTCCTTGTCAAAATCTTTGACAGGGTGGTATTTTTTCGAAGCAAATCCAAACAACCAATAGCCCGCTGGACTGGTTGGGATATGGGCCTGATAAACCCGACTGATTGGAAATGCTTGATTAACCTTACGGTGCATGCTTCGGCAAGCCGACTCATCTTCGTCAAAGAAAGGACTCCCATGCTGGTAAATCATGATGCCGTCTTCCTTCAGAGCCCGATAACTATTACCGTAAAAATTCCTTGGTAAAGAGCCCTTCGGTATGTCCAAATGGATCAGTGGCATCGTTGATGATAATATCGTAATCATCTTCACAGTTTCGTAAAAAACGAAGCCCATTTTGGTAGTAATGGTAACACGAGGGTCATCAAGTCCCGCAGCAAAGTCTGGGAAATACTCACGACAGACCTCAACCAACATCTCATCTGGTTCCACAATATCGATTTGTTCCAGCTCAGGATAGAGTGTTAATACTTGGGCAACACCACC
>CAKMPG010000045.1:0-3368 GCA_927911355.1 Streptococcus mitis
CTGATTATCCATACAAATTAACGACAAATTCTGAAGCGAGTAACGTTCCTATGGAGGCTCGTAATTATACCGTCGAACAACTACTGGAAGCAACCCTAGTATCCAGTGCTAACAGTGCAGCTATTGCGTTAGCTGAAAAAATTGCTGGCTCAGAAAAAGATTTCGTCGATATGATGAGGGCAAAGCTCTTGGAATGGGGCATTCAGGATGCCACTGTTGTTAATACAACAGGTCTTAACAATGAGACTCTAGGGGATAACATTTACCCGGGCTCTAAAAAAGATGATGAAAATAAACTCAGTGCATATGATGTCGCTATCGTTGCTCGCAACCTCATCAAAAAATACCCACAAGTCTTGGAAATCACTAAAAAACCTTCATCTACTTTTGCTGGGATGACAATCACTTCTACCAACTACATGTTAGAAGGTATGCCTGCTTATCGCGGTGGTTTTGATGGCCTTAAGACAGGAACAACAGATAAGGCTGGAGAGTCTTTTGTTGGTACTACAGTCGAAAAAGGGATGAGGGTTATCACAGTTGTTTTGAACGCAGACCATCAAGACAATAATCCTTACGCTCGCTTCACAGCTACATCGTCACTAATGGATTATATCTCTTCTACATTCACGCTTCGTAAAATCGTTCAAAAAGGCGATGCCTACCAAGATAGTAAAGCTCCTGTACAAGATGGAAAAGAAGATGCGGTCACTGCCGTTGCCAAAGATGATATCACTCTTATTGAACGTGTTGGGGGACAATCGTCCCAAACTATTCAATTCACACCTGATTCTAAGGCAATACCAGCACCACTTGAAGCCGGAACTGTGGTTGGACATTTGACTTATGAAGACAAGGACTTGATTGGTCAAGGTTACATCACCACAGAACGTCCTAGTTTTGAAATGGTAGCAGAAAAGAAAGTTGAAAAAGCCTTCTTCTTAAAAGTTTGGTGGAATCAGTTTATCCGCTTCATCAACGAAAAATTATAAAAAATCGCGAATTTTTAAACCGCGATTTTTTTTGTTACAAGTTCATCTTTAAAATCTTTGATTTGGAATAAATCTAATACTCAATAAAAATCAAAGAGCAAACTAGGACGCTAGCCGCAGGTTGCTCAAAGCACCGCTTTGAGGTTGTAGATAAAACTGACGAATTTGAAGAGGTTTTCGAAGAGTATAAAAACAAATTTTACCCAACTGATCCTTCCATTTCATAGCTAATCAAACGGTTCAGCTCAACTGCATATTCCATTGGAAGCTCTTTTGTGAAGGGTTCTACAAATCCCATAACAATCATCTCAGTTGCCTCAGATTCTGACAATCCACGGCTCATGAGATAATAGAGTTGCTCTTCTGAAATCTTAGATACCTTAGCTTCGTGTTCCAAAGCGACTTGTGAGTTGTGAATTTCATTAAACGGAATGGTATCTGATGCTGACAAGTCATCCATGATAATGGTATCACACTCGATGTGAGAAACAGATTTTTTAGAGTTTTTGTTAAAGGTACTTGTCCACGGTAGTCAACCTTTCCTCCGCCTTTAGCGATAGATTTAGACACGATAGACGAGCTTGTGTGCGGAGCGTTGTGAATCATCTTAGCACCAGTATCCTGGTGTTGCCCAGCATTGGCAAAGGCGATAGAGAGCATAGTACCACGCGCCCCTTCTCCATCTAGATAAACAGATGGATATTTCATGGTTGTTTTGGCACCCAAGTTACCATCAATCCACTCAACAGTGGCATCCTTTTGAGCTTTAGCACGTTTCGTTACCAAGTTATAGACGTTATCAGACCAGTTTTGGATAGTCGTATAACGCATATAAGCTCCATCCAAGGCAAAGATTTCTACAATGGCAGCATGCAAGCTGTTACTTGAATAAGTTGGCGCTGTACATCCTTCTACATAATGGACACTTGCTCCCTCATCAACGATAATCAAGGTACGTTCAAACTGACCAGTATTTTCGTTGTTGATGCGGAAGTAAGTTTGAAGAGGAATATCTACCTTGACCCCTTTTGGTACGTAGATAAAGGTTCCACCAGACCATACTGCTGAGTTAAGGGCTGCCAATTTGTTATCTGTTGGCGGTACCAACTTAGCAAAGTATTGTTTAAACAAGTCTGGGTATTCCTTGAGGGCAGAATCCGTATCTGTAAAGATAATCCCCAATTTCTGGAACTCTTCCTTCATGTTGTGGTAAACCACTTCTGACTCATACTGGGCAGAGGCACCTGCTAGATAAGCACGCTCAGCTTCTGGAATCCCGATACGTTCAAAGGTTTCTTTGATTTTTTCAGGAACCTCATCCCAAGAACGGGCTGGCTTATCAGATGGTTTTTGATATAAATCAGGTCATCAAAATCAATCTCTGACAAGTCTGCTCCCCAAGTTTGCATAGGCATTTTTTTGAAGGTTTCATAAGACTTCAAACGGAATTCTAACATCCACTCAGGTTCTCCCTTAGCAGCTGATAGTTCACGAATGACATCTTCGTTCAATCCTTTTCCTGTCGATAGGACAGGCTCTACATCATCATGGAAACCAAATTTATATTCACCAAGGTCAATTGGTTTTGGTTCTACTCTTTCTTCAGCCATAATATCCTTTCTTTCATTATTCATTTCTACTGATTCATAAGACAAAAGAAACTTGTCTTACTGTTTTTCTTGATTTTCAATTGTTTTCTTCAGGGCATTCCAAGCTAGGGTTGCACACTTAATTCGTTGAGGGAATTTTGCAACGCCTGATAAGAAAGCTGCATCTCCAAGTTGGTCTTGACGCTCATCTTTTGCCCTTGAACCATTTCAGAAAAAATAGTCGCAAGTTCTAAAATTTCTTGTTTGGTTTTTCCTAAAACGGCATCTGTCATCATACTAGCAGAGGCAGTTGAAATCGTACATCCTGAGTTTAGAAAAGCAATATCTACCAAACGGTCCTCTGCATCAAACTTGACAGAGAGGTTGATGACATCCCCACAGGTTGGATTGTTGAGACTGATTTGTTCAGCATCTTCCAACTTTCCTTGATGATGTGGATTTTTCGAATGGTCCGCTACCACTGCCATATAAAGGCTATCTAGTTTAGAAAGTGCCATTGAAAAACTCCTTTGTCTTTTGTAAGGCATCGACTAGCTTGTCGCAATCTGCCTTTGTATTATAGATATAAAAACTTGCACGAGCTGTTGCTGGAACATCCAAATACTGGAGCAAAGGTTGCGCACAATGGTGACCTGCTCGAACAGCCACTCCTTCATAATCCAAAGCAGTCGCAAGGTCGTGCGGATGAAGGTCGCCTAGGTTAAAGGCAATAACACCTGAACGTTGAGCCAAGTCCTGTGAACCATAAATGGTCAGTCCTTCAATC
>CAKMPG010000046.1:0-24264 GCA_927911355.1 Streptococcus mitis
GCCGCCAAGGCCTTGACACCTGGATAAGTCAGCAAAACCTCCAAAGTGGTGCGGGCCGCTGGATCATTTTCTTTTACGATATCAATGGTTTCGCGCCACCATCCCATACATTTCTCCTTTTCTTATTCTGAATCTTTTGGTGTTTCTGTAATTTCTTTCTTAGGTTTGTGATCCTTGTGATGACGTGGGCGGTGAGGACGCTCTGTTTTTTCACCTTTTTCATCACGTTCAGGTTTTGGAGGACGAGGAAGAAGGGCCTTCATAGAAGCATCCACACGTCCTTTTTCATCAATCTTGATAACCTTAACATCAACTTCATCCCCGATTGCTACCAAGTCTTCGACATTATTGGTACGTGTCCAAGCCATCTCAGAGATATGAACAAGGGCATCTGTCTTATCAAAGAGGTTAACAAAGGCACCAAATTTCTCGATACGAACGACTTTAGCACGGTAAACTTCGTCCACCTTAGCTTCACGGACCAAACCAGCAATAATTTCTTTAGCACGGTTAATAGCATCTTGATCGCTAGAGTAGATAGATACATTTCCTTCTTCGTCGATATCAATCTTAACGCCTGTTTCAGCGATAATCTTGTCGATGGTTTCTCCACCCTTACCGATGACAATCTTGATCTTGTCCACATCAATCTTGATGGTATCAATTTTCGGAGCAGTTGGAGCCAATTCTGGACGAACTTCTGGAATGGTTGCTTCAATCACATCAAGGATTTCAAAACGAGCTTTCTTGGCTTGAGCAAGAGCTTCAGTCAAGATTTCTGCAGTGATCCCTTGAATCTTGATATCCATTTGTAGGGCTGTAATCCCATCACGAGTACCTGCAACCTTAAAGTCCATATCTCCAAAGTGATCTTCCAAACCTTGGATATCTGTCAAGACTGTATAGTTGTTTCCATCTGAAATCAGACCCATGGCAATACCAGCTACTGGCGCCTTGATTGGCACACCACCAGCCATAAGGGCAAGAGTTCCAGCACAGATAGAAGCCTGAGATGAAGAACCATTTGATTCCAAGACCTCAGCCACCAAGCGGATAGCATATGGGAATTCTTCCAAGCTTGGCAAGACTTGAGCCAGGGCACGCTCACCGAGAGCACCGTGACCGATTTCACGACGACCTGGCGCACCGTAGCGTCCAGTTTCCCCTACAGAGTATTGAGGGAAGTTATAGTGGTGCATAAAGCGTTTCTTGTACTCAGGATCCAAACCATCGACGATTTGAGTTTCTCCCATCGGAGCCAAGGTCAAGACAGAAAGGGCCTGAGTTTGTCCACGAGTGAAGAGACCAGAGCCGTGCACACGAGGAAGGAAGTCAACAACCGCATCCAAAGGACGGATTTCATCGACCTTACGACCATCAGGACGCACCTTGTCTTCTGTAATCAAACGGCGCACTTCAGCGTGTTCCATTTGTTCCAAGATTTCAGCCACATCACGCATGATACGGTCAAATTCTTCGTGGTCCGCATATTTTTTCTTCGTAAACTGCAGTCACTTGGTCCTTAACTGCTTGAGTTGCAGCTTCACGAGCCAATTTTTCTTCTACTTGAACTGCCTTTTGGAGGTCGCTGTTGTAGGCTGCGATAATTTCAGCTTGCAAGTCAGCGTCCACATGAAGCAATTCTACTTCTGCTTTTTCTTCACCAACAGCTGCAACGACTTCTTCTTGGAAGGCAATCAATTCTTTAACTGCTTCGTGCCCTTTAAGGAGAGCTTCCAACATGATTTCTTCTGACAATTCTTTAGCACCAGACTCTACCATGTTGATGGCGTGTTTGGTACCAGCTACTGTCAATTCAAGAAGAGAACGCTCTGCTTGTTCTTGACTTGGGTTGATGATGATTTGGCCATCTACATAACCCACTTGGACACCAGCGATTGGACCGTCAAATGGAATGTCTGAGATAGAAAGCGCTAAAGAAGAACCAAACATAGCTGCCATAGGTGCAGAGGCATTTTCATCATAAGAAAGCACGGTGTTGATAACTTGTACTTCATTACGGAAACCTTCCGCAAACATTGGTCGGATTGGACGGTCAATCAAACGCGCTGTCAAAGTCGCATCCGTTGAAGGACGTCCTTCACGTTTCATAAAGCCACCAGGAAACTTCCCAGCTGCATACATTTTTTCTTCGTAGTTGACTTGAAGTGGGAAGAAATCCCCAGTTGCCATTTTCTTAGACATAACGGCAGCAGTCAAGACAGTTGACTCACCGTAACGTACAACAACAGAGCCATTTGCCTGCTTAGCAACCTGACCAGTCTCTACAATTAACTCACGACCCGCAAAAGTCGTTTGAAACACTTGTTTTGTCATTTTAATCCCCTTTGGATTGATAATATTATACGTCTTGCCTACAAAGATCAAGATACCAAGGACGTCAAAAGCAAAGTAAAATAGGAAACTGACGAAGTCTTCGATGAAGACAAGACAGTTTATCTTTTTTTACACAGCTTTTTCGGCCGGGTTCAATTACACAAGATAGCATTCGATTGACGCAGTGTGCGATGCACATCAGAAAATCTATCTTTTTCACTAGGGATTTAGCCCTTGTTCAACTATCTAGATACTTTGAAAAGTTTAAAAATATTATTCTTTAGTATTTTTCCTTTTTATATCAGATTTGAATAGTTAAAAATCTGTTTTATACCCTCATCTTTGTATCAAGTACGTACAGAGTCTATTTTATCATATTTTTCTTAAAAAGTGCGGTCTTTACCATTAAAAAGGAACCATTCCCCTCAGCTGAGAAGAATGGTTTGCTTTTTATTATCCTAGAGACTGGTGATTAAACAAGGCATGGGTTGCTTGATGAATGTATTTTGCTGTTTCAGCATTGTTCATGGTGTAGAGATGCACACCGGCAACATCCTGAGTTACCAAGTCCACGATTTGGTCCACTGCATAGGCAAGTCCTGCTGCTCTGAGCGACTCAGGGTCATGCTCATACTTGTCTAAGATGGCTTTAAATTTGCGTGGAAGATGGATATTCTCACAAGTCTTCAAGAGACGGAGAGCCTGATTTCGATTCAGAATTGGCATAATCCCTGCATGAATGGGAATATCAATCCCAGCCAAAGTACATTTGTCTTGGAAATCATAGAAGCGCTCATTGTCAAAGAAAAGCTGGGTTACAAGGCTCGAACAACCTGCATCCACTTTCTTCTTAAGATTTTGAATATCTGAAATCTGATTTGGTGAATCTGGATGGCCTTCTGGATAACAAGCACCAACAATATCAAAGTGAGGGGCTTGTTCCTTGATGAACTCAATCAAGTCAGTTGCATAGCGGAAATCCTTTTGCGGCTCCACATCAGGGATAATATCCCCACGCAAGGCCAAGATTTTCTGTACCCCAACCTTGTCCAAGTCAGCAATGGTTTCAGCAACCATGTCTTTGGTCAAATAAATGGCTGGCAAGTGAGCAATAGTCGGAATCGCCAAGTCATTTTGGATAAAGTCAGCCAAACGAACCGTCGTTTCCTTGATATTAAATTTATTATTGCTGGCAGTTACACTGATAAAGTGAGGAGCCAACTCCTGCATATCTTGAAGAGCAGAAATAATTTTATCATTACCCACGGCTGGGTTGGGAGGGAACACTTCAAATGAGAGTGACGGTGTTTGGCGTGACATAGTCATTATCCTTTTCTAGTTGATTTTTTCGTTAGCTGGACTCTTAGAATCCAAGTGAAACAGGCAGATTGACCAAACAGTGCTTCCAGAGAAATCCTTATCTTACAATTTCTCACGCGCAGCTTTAGCTGCTTCAACAAGGCGGATCAAGCTTTCTTTTGTTTCTGGAATACCACGTGTTTTCAAACCACAGTCAGGGTTAATCCAAACTTTCTTGCTTGGCACTTTAGCAAGGATGGCTTCGATTGTGTGGTCGATTTCGCCTTCATTTGGTACACGAGGTGAGTGGATATCGTAAACCCCAGGGCCCACTTCTGTTTGGAAGTTCTTCGCTTTGAGTTCGTCCAAGATTTCAAGATTTGAACGGCTAGCCTCAAATGAGATAACGTCCGCATCCAAGTTGTCGATAGCTGGGATGATATCTGTAAATTCTGAGTAACACATGTGAGTGTGGATTTGTGTGTCTGGCGCTACTGTTGAGTGTACCAAGCGGAAAGCAGGAATTGCCCAGTCAAGGTAGTCTTCGTACCAGTCGCTACGACGGAGTGGCAATTTTTCACGAAGAGCAGCCTCATCGATTTGGATGATTTTCACACCAGCAGCTTCAAGGTCAAGCACTTCATCCTTGATGGCAAGGGCGATTTGAAGAGTTGAATCCTTGATAGAGATGTCTTCACGTGGGAATGACCAGTTGAGGATGGTAACAGGTCCAGTCAACATTCCCTTAACAGGTTTGTTTGTACGGCTTTGTGCATAGCTAGACCATTTAACAGTGATAGGGTTAAGACGAGTAACATCACCCCAGATGATTGGTGGTTTCACCCCACGCATACCGTATGATTGTACCCAACCATTTTTAGAGAAGAGGTAACCTGACAAGTTTTGACCGAAGTACTCAACCATGTCATTACGCTCGAATTCACCGTGAACAAGGACATCAAAGTCGATATCTTCTTGCCATTTGATCCATTCATCGATCGTTTCAGCAAGGAAAGCATCGTACTCTTCTTGAGACAATTCACCTTTACGGTAAGCCAAACGTTTGGCACGAACTTCTTTTGTTTGAGGGAATGAACCGATAGTTGTTGTTGGAAGAGCCGGAAGTTTGAAAGCTTCTTCTTGGATAGCTTCACGTTCTGCAAAGGCTGGCAAACGAGTGTAGTCAGCGTCTGTCAATCCAGCGATGCGCGCACGAAGTTCAGCATTTTCACCAACACGCTCAGTCGCAAAGAGTTCTTTGTTAGCTGCAAGTGCTTCTTCACCTTGACCGTTGCGGATAGCATCCAAATCACGGATTTCATCCAATTTTTCAACTGCAAAAGCAAAGTGGTTCAAGATAGCTGGTTCAAATTCTTCGTTAGCTGTTGTAAATGGCACATGAAGAAGTGAGCATGAGCTTGTCAAGACAATGTTTTCAGCTGGGATTTGCTCAAGAACAGCCAAGCTCTTTTCATAGTTGTTACGCCAGATGTTTTTACCATTGACAATACCTGCATAAAGAGTCTTGTCAGCTGGGAAGCCACCTTTAACGAGTTCAAGAGTTTTCTTACCTTCAACGAAGTCAAGACCGATAGCATCTACTGGCAAGTTCACAAGGTCAGCGTAAACGTCACGAACGTCACCAAAGTAAGTTTGAAGCAAGACTTCAAGACCTTTTTGTCAGCCAAAAGTTTGTTGTAGAGGTTCAAGAAGAGAGCTTTTTCTTCAGCTGTCAAGTCTTTTACAAGAGCCGCTTCGTCCAATTGGATGCGAGTCGCACCAAGTTCAGCCAATTTTGCAAAAACTTCTTGGTAAGCAGCCACTAAGCTGTCTACGAAGTCTTCTGCTTTCACGCCTTCTTCAAAGTCTGACAATTGAAGGAAAGTGAATGGACCTACAAGAACTGGACGAGTGTTCAATCCAAGTTCTTTTGCTTCTTGGAACTCATCAAAGATTTTGTGACCTGCAAGTTTGACTTGAGTGTCTTTTTCAAATTTAGGAACGATGTAGTGGTAGTTGGTGTTGAACCATTTCTTCATTGGAAGGGCGCGAACGTCCCCTTTTTCTCCTTGGTAACCACGACCCAAAGCGAAGTAGCGCTCAAGGTCAGACAAGTCCAAGTTTTGAACTGAAGCAGGTACCACGTTGAAAAGGAAAGCTGCATCTAGGAAGTTGTCATAGTGAGAAAAGTCATTTGATGGAATTTCAGTGATGCCTTTTTCTTTGACAATGTTCCAGTGTTTAGCACGCAAGTCTTTTGCTGCTGCCAAGAGTTCTTCTTCTGAGATTTCTTTTCTAAAGTATTTTTCAGTTGTAAATTTTAATTCGCGGAATTCGCCCAAACGAGGGAAACCGATGATTGTAGTTGACATGATGTGTCCTCCAAAATTTGTTGTTGAAACTATCTTAACAGAAAAGAAATCATCTGTATAATTGTAAAAAATTAGGCTTTGATATAGTTTGAAACTATATCTCTATTTTAGATAAAAGAAAAAGACTTGAAACAAATACCTCAAATCCTTTGTGTAGCTTGTTTTATAACTCTATTTCAGTTATGCTCTTCAAACGCGTTATTAGTAATTCTTATAAGTGACTATGGCTTGTTATTAGAAAAGACTATAGGTTGATTTTTCTTTTGTAATTCTGACATTTCCCTGAAAAGTGCGGACGGGAGCAACTCACTTCGTAATTTCATCCCTAATTTTTGAGCCAGAATGTCTCAAAAATTCCGTTCTAGATAATAATAAATTATTATCTAGAATACCACTATAGCGGGAAATATCCGCTAAAAGCTCACTTCGTTCGCACTTGATATAAATAAAGCATAATTTTTCTATATTATACACTTGAGGCACTATAACTGTTAAATTTGTTAAAGTTTTCCAACTTCTTCCTATCAACTCTTTCTCTGTTCAAGTGGGACGACTGCTAGTGTCTTTCCTAAACTGGCTAAAACTTTCAAGACTGTATCCAACTGAGGACTTGTCTTTCCTGTTTCCATCCTAGCTATGACAGGCTGGCTCACTCCACTGAGTTCCTCTAGCTTTTTCTGGCTGATTCCTTGCTCATGTCTGGCTTCAATCAACTCACTCATGATAGCCACTCGCATATCACTTTCAAGTATTTCCTCCTTGGTAAAGAGTTCTGACCTGACATCCTTCCAGTTACTCCCAATAGCACTATTCTTCATCACTTACCCCTCTTTCTTTTAAGTCCTTCAGTTCACGCTTGGCTTTTTCAATTTCTCTTCTAGGAGTTTTCTGAGTCTTTTTGACAAAATGATGTAAAAGAACAAAACTACCATCAAGCCACGCTACAAATAAAATTCGATCTCTCAAAGGTCTTAGTTCCCATATCTCATCTTCCAAGTGTTTCATATAAGGTTCCCCAGCTCTGGTCCCTTGCTGACTAAGTAACTCGATATAGTCATTTAGTTTATTGAGTTTGATGCGGCTATCCTTACTTTTACGACAGGCCAATTCTCTCATATAATCCAAGACTGGCTCATTTCCATTTTTGTCCTTATAGAAGTAAATCGTATGCACCTAGCAACCTCTTTCTAATTTAATTATAACTTAAAAGTTATTAAAAGTAAATCCTAACATTCATAAAAAGAAGACCTTAGAAAAATTCCAAAGGTCTCATCTTTATTATTCGAAAAAATACGAGAAGAGTTATAAATTGAAGGCAATCCTTACTATTATTCCAGCTCTATCCCCTTCTCTCGGAGATTTGCCAGACACTCCTCATAGTAGGCATCGTCATGTTCGCTGTATATAGGACTAGTCAACTTCTCCTCTGCTAAATCCTCATAAGGAGGGCAGGTCTTGCCACGGTAGTTCTTGTCCAGCCACTCTGGACTGACCTTGTAGCCACGACCAGACATCTCCTCCATGATCAAGTCATGATAGGCATAGAGATGATAAGGCGAGTGGGTAAAAACATAGTCCACCGTCGCATGCTTTTTGCCCCAACCATTGCCACGCAGGGCGCAGCACTCTCGATGTTGCCCCAAGAGTTGAGGACGGGGAAGTTGAGAAATCAAAGCCTCATGCCAAAGTCTCATGAGAGTCTCCTTTCAGCAAGGTAGAATGTTGCAAGTAGGTATTGGATAGCGATCAAGCAAGTCTCGAGTCTTAGTAATCAAGTCTGCCTGAGAAGCCTGACCAAATCGGTAGCGATCCAGCAAGAGCATGTAGTCCTTGCGCTCAGCATCTATCGCTTGCTTTTTAAAATAGCCCCAAATATGCTGAAAGGCATTGCAGACCTGACCTCTATGCTCAGGGATTTTGCAAGCACGGTCAATCATCTCTTGAACCATACTCACCTCCACCTCTTCATTCTTGAGATATTGACGAATCTCATTGTAAATATTGCTGGAATGGCTCAAAACGAGGTATTTGTTTCTAGCCCAGAGATGTTGGCACTGGGATTTTTGATTAGTTTGTTCCATATTTCTCCTAACTTTCTACTAGTTCCCAAGAAATACGGAAACAAAGTTATTTTTATAAAATGAGCGAATTATGAGCGAATAAAGAGTGTTTTTTGTAGAGCCTGATTTTTATAATAAGTCTTAGTCGACAATCCTTAAATACCTGAATAAGTCTCTACTAACAACTGAATCTTACGTAAAACTTCTTGCTTTTTCCGTTCACGCGCTCCCTGTCTACGAGAAGTTGGTGGAATAATCGAATCTAAATCAGTCCCACTGTTTTCAGCATAACCTCGTTGAATTGATTTGTCGATGAATAATTGATAATCATCTACAAGTTTCTCAGACTCAGCTAGGTCATGAATCGCGATTTTCTTACGCTCCTTACCATATTCGTAGAAAGCATTGATAATACCATCATGGTCTTTCAATTTTTGCAAATCAGTGTCATTGATAAATCCAATAACCAACTCTTCTTTGGCACGAATATCGATACTAGAACGAATCACACGGCTAACTTCAGCTTTCATTGCTTCTTTAGACTCAGAATTCTTAGATTTTTCAACAATCAATGCCAAAATATAGTCTAGATTAATCTCATCTGTTTTTAAGAGTTCGATTTCAAATTCAACATCTGAAAGATCAACATCCAACTCCTTGGTCTTTTCATAATTTTTAAGGTTCAAAAATTCATCTCGAATTTCCACATAAGTGCTTCTTAAATCCTGAAGATAACCTTCTGAAATAGGTTTGTCGATTTCTTGGAATTCGTCATAATTTCGAAGAACATTATCAAGCTTCAACAACTCACCAAATAACTTAACAAATTCTTTTTTATCATGCTCTGTTTCAATTTCTTGTGGATTAGGGAATCTTTCCAAAATTTCCTGACAAACCGCAGTATAGCCTTTGACCTCAATACCCGTTACTTGATCCACGAAACCATCCATGTATTCACTAAAGCTTTTTTCTAAGATGATTTCAAGCTTATTGGTGTCTCCAAAAGTCTTAATAGCTTCTTGCGTAGCCTTTTCTAAATCACGGAAACAAACAATATTCCCAAAAGGTTTAACCTTGTTAAAAATTCGATTAGTTCTAGAAAAAGCCTGAATCAATCCATGATAACGTAGATTTTTATCGACAAAAAGTGTATTCATAGTCGGGGCATCAAATCCCGTCAAGAACATACCAACTACAATCAGCAAATCCACTTCCTTGGATTTAACTCGTTTGGAAAGGTCACGATAGTAATTTTGAAACTCTTTCCCATCAGCTGAGAAGTTGGTCTTGAACATGTGATTATAATCATTAATCGCTCTAGAAAGAAACTCTTTAGAAGATAGAGGCATGGCTGTATCTTGAGGCTCTAGCTCTTCATCTTGAATTTCTCCATAAGCTGACTGTTCTTCGTTAGGTGCGAAGCTAAAGATGGTTGCAACTTTCAATCGTTTAGCTTCTGGTAAAGCTGCTTGTTGTCGCTGGAGTTCGTCATAGTATAACTTAGCAGCTTCAATACTTTGTACAGCCAGCATAGCATTAAATCCAGCCAATTGTTTTTGTTTATGAGTATAGTATTGATTTCGGTGTGTTTTTGTATTATACACGCGAAGTAAGTATTCTGTGATGGTTGCTATCCTTTCTGGATGCAAAAGGAGTTCCTTCTCCATCTTTTTGAGTTTCTTCTCATCAAGCTCTCGGCCAACTGCTTTTTCAGCTTCTCTATACTTATTGATTTCAGGCTTAATATAGTTGTAATCAACCTTGAACTTCAATACTTTTTTATCTCGAATAGCATCCGTGATAACATAATTATGGAGCTGTTCTCCAAAAACTTCTTGTGTCGTTTCTCCCGTTAAGCTATTTTCTGGGAAAATTGGTGTCCCTGTAAATCCAAATAGGGCATACTGTTTAAAAGCCTTCTTAATACGCTTTTGAGCCTTCCCAAACTGTGAACGATGACACTCATCAAAAATCAAAACGCATTTTTTACTATATATCTCATGATTTGGATTTGCTGTTATAAATTTGTTTAGCTTTTGAATAGTTGTGACAACGATTCGATCATCATTTTCTTCGATACTGCGTTGGAGTTCTTTTGTATTGTTACTACCATTGACTGAATTTGGTTGGAATTTTTGATATTCCTTCATGGTTTGATAGTCTAAGTCTTTTCTATCTACAACGAAGATCACTTTGTCAATGTAGTCCAACTCGGTCGCTAAGCGCGCTGTCTTAAAGCTGGTCAAGGTTTTCCCTGACCCTGTCGTATGCCAGATATAGCCACAAGCATTGATTGTTCCAAAATTCTTCATCTCATTCGAGGAATGGATTTTTCTCAAAATACTCTCAGTAGCTGCTATCTGATAAGGACGCATAATGAGCAAGGTATTATCCACATCAAAAACACAATACTTGGTCAAAACTTCCAAGAGGACACGCTTGCTTAAGAAAGTAACGGTAAAATCTTCCAATTCGTGAATAGTCTTGTTCTTACGGTCTGCCCACTCACAGGTAAACTCATAGTGATTTTTATTTTGAGCTGTCGTATTTGCAAAGTAGCGTGTATAAGTGCCATTCGAAATCACAAAAATCTGAACATACTTATACAAAGAATTTTCGCTGTTAAAGCTTTCCTTACTATAACGGTGAACCTGATTAAAGGCTTCTTGCAGACTGACACCCCGCTTCTTCAATTCAATCTGAACTAGCGGAAGACCATTGACTAAAATAGTCACATCATAACGGTTAGTATGGCTCCCCACTTGCGTCACTTGATTGATGACCTGCATACTGTTGTTATGAATATTTTTCTTGTCAAGGATGAAAATATTTTTAATCCGTCCATCATCAAAGACAAAGTCATAGATATGATTCTCTTGGATTTTTCGTGTTTTTTCAACCAAACCTTCATTGGGACAATCTAAATACTCAACTATAAAACGTTGCCATTCAGCATCTGTAAAGGTCACCTTATTAAGCTTTTCAATTTGAACCTTTGCATTCGCTAAAAGCTCCGTAGGAGTATGGATATCCAGTCGTTCATAATTGAGACCATTAACCAAATCTGTAAGCAATTGTCTTTCCAAATCTGCCTCAGACTGAAATTCTCTATCTGTGCGATACTCTGGTTGATACTCAGCCAAGAGAATCCCTTCATTTGTTTCCGCAATTACTTCATGTACTTTTGAATAATCAACCATTTTCATTTTCCTCTTTTGGGTTAAATTTATAATTTTTCTCAAAGCTGTTGAATAATTCTATTAAGGTATTTTTTTCTCGTTCTTGCAATTCTCTAAACTCCAAATCTGATTGACGATTATGTGTGAATAAATCAATCCTTTGAGCATATAACTCTATATTTTCTGTGGTAATCTCATCACCAGCCACTTCTAACCCTAATAAAACTTCTTCCCATCTACTATAACCTAAGAATGTAGCTGTTTTCTCTAATAGATTTCTTAACAAAGCATAATGAAATTTTTCTACTCGTCCACTGTCTACAGCTCTACGTAATTCTTCTCTTACCTTTAGATGATATCCGAAGGGAGAATCTTTCTCAACGTCAGTCAAGATATATTTTACTTCATTGTTATTTTCAATATCTTTTTTCAGCACATAGAAGCATGTCTTCTTAATTCTTTTTTCAAATCTAATTTCATTATATAAGACATTGTAGAAAAGTGGTTGGTGAGTAGAAAGTATAAACTTCAAATCTGTATTTTCAGATTTTGCAATAACATCCTTTAAAAAAATCGCGGAATCAATGATATTGTTATCATCTAATGATGAAATTGGATCATCTATATAAATATACTTAAAGTTCTGAAAGTCAGAGTCAATATCTGGGTCGCTCAATTCTTCAATAATAAGTTCTAAGAGAGTAACGAATATGGACCAAACAAATATTCTCTCCTCTCCTCTAGAAATCTTGACCGTTTCTCCATCTATAGTAAAGCGAATACCCTTAAAATTACTCACATACCTTGGAACACGTTGGTCTCCAATAATATCAAAAATCGGTAAGCCAGAATCATTGACAGCCTGCTCTTTAATATCTTCAAAACTTGGAACTATTGAGCCATGGACAAATTTCTGAAAAGTTTCAATAACCTGATCAAATTTTTGCTGTTCTTCTAAAAAATTACCAAAAAAAGTATTCTTACTATATTTAAGGTAACGATCTTCGTTATTTTCTAAATCATTCTCCCAAGTAAAAAGGTCTTCTGTAAAAGCATTAAAATAAAGTATTTTCTTAATTTTCGACTCTTCATCATTTTCCGAAATATTTAATTTATCCTTTAAAATTATAGATAGCCTTGTTTTCCCTGTAGCATTAAAAGCATAAATTAAATGCACTTTCTTATCATTCGATATCAGTTCCTCCGCAACATCTTCCAATGTATTAAATATTTTATCATCTGGCATGATTCACTTTTCCTTATTCATTAAAATTGAGTAATTGATTTCTCCAATATTCATACTGTTTCTGTCTTAGTTCGATTTCTTTTGGAAGGCCCTCAGAAAGAGAGTTGGTTAAGGTGTTGAAATTGTCAAGAACAGAAACTATACTAGATTGTTTTTCTAGTGGTGGTAGGGTGATTATTTTACTTTGAATCATAGGTTTCGTTAACTGTGGTATCCCACTTTGTGGAATTTCATAGTTATTCTCGATAGAGTTCATAAAATAATAAGCATATTTTAAATTGAGGTTAATTTTTGGAGTCAAAACAAGCAATCTCACTATAGGGAAGAAAGGTTTTTCACGATAACTTGTCCATCCGATTGTACCTCTCGCTGAAACCGTTAGGCTAGGATTCTTGATTCTAGCTTGATTTGTCCAACCATATAATGATTTTTCGTTAATTCCATTAGATAAGATAGGATAACAATATTCTTCTGTTTCAATAGCAGAGATTCCATTCTTTGGAATGTCACCTCCTGCAATAACTTCAAACACACTACCTAGTTCCGCCCGAATTGGACCAAATACCCACTGTAAAAGCTTGATAATAGCAGAGTTGTCCCACTCCTCTACTCTACTCTCAGTGTACTCGCCTTCGGCGACGAATGTCAAGAGTTTTTCTCTAAAATATTCGTACTGTTTTTGGCGTAGTTCAATCTCCTTGGGAAGTCCGATGTTTAGGTCATTACAAACCATATCAAAGTTGTCTAGAACTTGAACAATACGCGATTGGATTTCGAGAGAAGGGACTGGGATTTTAATTTTATCTAGAATAGCTTGAGTTAAACTAGGTCTTGTTGGATTAGTTGACATTTCTTCTAAATTAACAGTCGTTAAATAATAATAAAAATACTTTGGAATAAGCTTAGTTTCATCAATTTCTGTATAGTAAATTGTATCTACGTTCCAAAAAGCTTTTTCTAAATAGAATAAATTAGAAATAGAACCTTTCCTAGGAATCAATACAGTTGGTTTGTCATAAGAATAATCAGCAACAAACTCTCCCATTTCTCCACCACTACCATATACTGGTATTTCTCCATTTGGAATAGCTTTCCAATCTTTTCCATTCTTCAATTTAGCAACATCTTTAAGTATCTTCCACTCAACATGATAAACCTCATCCTCAAATGATAAGAGTTTATCTCGATAATAAGAATATTGCTTTTTACGTGAGGTCAATTCTGAGGTCAATTCTGAGGTCAATTCTGTAACATACTCTGTCATTTTGTCAAGTTTTTGCACAATTTCTTCTTGAATTTTTAGTGGAGGAATAGGTATAAGAGTAATTTTCGCATTACTCCAATGTCTTTTATAGTTCCCCTCTTTCTTATAAAAATTACAAACGCAATAATATAGATATTTTGCGTTTATACCTTTCTTTGGTTTCAAAATTTTTAAACCATCAGCTCCTTGAACAAAAGCGAAATCTACAAATTTTATATGTTCTGAATGATCTCCAAAAATTATATATTCATCTTTTTCAAGATATTTTTCATTATCTGTATATCCTGCTATGAATTGTTCACCCTGATCAACAATCGGTATTCTTCCTGTCAATTGATACTGCTTCTTAGCTAACTTTACAGGACTTGTCAAAGTAAAAACTACTTCCCCCAACTCTTTCCACTCAACAGGACAGTTTTGGATTTCTTCTAGGATGTTCATGGTTTCCCTCCTTCCTTGGCTAGATTTTCAATACTTTTGATTTCCTCAAGATAATCTTTTTCAACTTGACTGAGAGTCTTGGCTTGGTAGCTCTTATATTCCTTATCTACCTTCTGCTTCATCTGTTCATGAGAGATAGAACCACTATTGTCCAGCAAGTCTTCTCCAGTAGCCTGAAGGATACGATCTACATGTGTTACCCAGTCTGCCATAGTCATGACTTCTTCTCGCTCTGCCTGTCTTTCCGCAAAATCTAGATATCCTGATACAAGCTGATTAAGCCCACGCAGTTCCTTTTCTGTCAGATAGTTCTTGGCAACTTTTGCTTCAGATAGAGTAGGGAGGTCTCCCTTAAAAGTAGTCAAGCCCATAAACTCCTTTTCACTATCAACACGATTGTAGATGAGTTCACTGGCAGTATTGTGGTGAATGGCATAATGCATCTTATTTTGAACCGTCGCAAAAAATTTCTTTGCCTCTAGTGAATTTGCATTGTAGTCGCTTGATGTCGCGAAAAGATCTAAAACCTGACGGTAAAAGACTTTTTCACTCGAGCGGATATCTCGGATTCTTTCAAGGAGTTCTTTAAAGTAAGAGCCTCCACCCAAGTTTTTCAGGCGCTCATCATCCATAGCGAAGCCCTTGATTAGATACTCTTTCAAGACTGTCGAAGCATAGTGTCTAAACTGAATGCCACGAGGGGAACGCACTCGATACCCAATCGCCAGAATCATATCGAGATTATAGTAAGCGACTTTTTTGGACTGAGTTTTACCAGCCATTGCACCGTGACGAGTGGTTGTCAACTGATAGTTGACAACCACTGTTTCATCTAATTCACCATCCTCAAATATTGCCTTGATATGTTTACTAATATTTTGCTTGGAAGTTTGAAAGAGCTCAGCTAGTTCTTGTTGGGTGAGCCAGACCGTTCCATTATCCAGGTGGAGTTCAATAGCTGACTCCCCGTCATCAGTTCTATAGAGAATCACATCATTTGCCATGGCTCAATTCCTCTACAATCTTGTCTATCTCTGCACGCAAGTGGTCAATCTTGGCAACAGTATCAGCGATTTCTTTATTGAGCTCACCAATATCAATCTTCTCCCGGGTATCTTCTTGTTCGACATAGGTTGAAACAGATAGATTGTAATCTTGCTCTGAACCAATCACCTCATTATCAACAAGAGCAGATTTGTAGTCCACACTTTGATAATTAGAAAACAATTCAACTATGTGCTCAATATTGTTATCCGTCAAGACATTGTTATTAGTCTCTTTTTTGAATTCTTTACTCGCATCGATAAAGAGGGTTTTATTTTCTATTTTATTCTTTGCCAGAACCAAAATCGTAGTTGAGATAGGGGTTCCAAAGAAGAGATTTCCCGGAAGGGCTATAACCGCTTCAACAAAGTTATTATCTACTAGATACTGACGAATGGTCTTTTCAGCACCACCACGATAGAAGATACCCGGGAAACAAACAATGGCTGCTCGACCTCTGTTAGACAAGTGGTTGAGACTATGCATAATAAAGGCAAAGTCAGCTTTTGACTTGGGTGCTAACTTGCCAGCTGGCGCAAAACGGTCATCGTTTATCAGAGTTGGGTCTCCATCTCCCACCCATTTGACAGAATACGGAGGATTAGAAACAATAGCATCAAATGGCTTTTCTTCTAAATGCTGAGGATTTAAAAGGGTATCTCCTCGCTTAATATCAAAGTTATTGTAGTTGATATTATGCAAGAACATATTCATACGAGCCAAGTTATAGTTGGTCATGTTAATTTCTTGACCAAAGAAACCATCCTCTAGGATATGTTCTTCATATTGTTTTTTCATCTGGAGCAAAAGCGAGCCCGACCCACATGTTGGGTCGTAAACCTTGTTAATCTTATCCTTGCCGACCATGACTAGTCGAGCTAGTAGTTTAGAAACTGTCTGAGGTGTGAAAAAATTCTCCACCACTTTTTCCTGCATTACTAGCATAGTTGGAAATCAAGAACTCATAGGCATCCCCAAAGGCATCGATATCATTTTCCTCAAAGTTACCAAAGTTAATGCTATTGATGCCATTGAGGATATCAGATAGGCGCTTATTTTTTTCTGGAACAGTCCCACCAAGGATGTTGCTTCGTGTATCCAAGTTATCAAACAAACCTTTGATATCATCTTCTGATTTGAAGCCAATCGCTGACTTCTCAATAGCTTGAAAAATATTGGCCAATTCTTCGTTTAAATTTTCATTTTGTGAAGCATCCTTGACTACATTTTCAAATAGTTGACTCGGAAGGATAAAGAAGCCCTTATCCTCAACTGTCCCTGGTTTAAAATCTTGCTCAGCTTCTTGGTCACTTAAGCTAGCATAACGAAATTCTAAGTCGCCAGCCTCATGCTCAGCGCGGTCAAAATAGTCAGCCATGTGCTCTGAAATAAAGCGATAGAAAAGGATTCCTAGGATATATTGCTTAAAATCCCAACCATCTACAGCCCCACGAACATCGTCCGCAATCGCCCAAATTTTACGATGCAGCTCCTTGCGTTCTGCATTTTCTTTACTTGCCATTTTTACTTCCCTTATTTAATGTATTATCTCTTCTATTTTATCATATTTTAAGAAAACCCACTCGAAGTGATAAAAGCGAGTGGGGTAAAAACTATTTTAAAAATAAGATTTGACAATTGTTTTCTATAAAATCAATTACTTTTTGTCAATATTAAGGTAGTAGCACTTCTTCCATACCAGCTTTATCATCACTCTTTATAAATACAATTTTCTGTTTCCCTGTTAATTCAATCAGCTTTTCTTTACCTAGAATGATTGCTAGATTCTTAACAATTGAACGTTTAGCAGGCTCATCAAAATAAGTAAAAACAAATCGGTAATCATACTTTCCATTTTCTGCTAATGCAAAACATTTTTGAAATATTTCCTTATCCAAGGGATCTACTGAGTGTCCAAAAATAATGATATTTTTAGGAAATGATTTCGCTATCCCTACATTTAAATACTCATAAACTGGTTTGAAAAAGTCTTCAAATTTAGTTCCTGTTTCTTTAACAACTCTTTGATAATATTTCTGATAAGGAATTAAATCACTGTTGACATTATTTTCTTTGTCCTCAATTCCAAAGACCATCGTATTGATTCGATTGAAAGTTCTATCCAAATCAATTCGGCCATGTATAAAAATGAGTTTTTTCCTCAGAAGTCCCAAATAAATATCCTGATGTATTAGTATAATTAAAGTTTAGAACTGAAGAATTTGATAAATCTGATATTGCATCTAAAGCTGTTGAATTTGCTTCAAACTTTTGAATATCAAAATCTATATAATCTAAATACGACAGATAAATTTCTAATAGCTCAATTAATAAATCAAGTTGATTAAGAAATAACTTATCAAGTTCCTCTATTAGTAGCTCTTTTTCTTTATTATCAAACTCAATCTGACCAAAATTCCCCACGATCACTTTAACAACATAATATTTTGCAATATAAATTACTTCTATCTAATAAAAACTTTATCAAATTTATAAGTATCAAAATAGTAAATACTTTCAAATAACACATCACTGTTGTTTTTAAAATATACAATAGCATCCAAAAGTCTTGAAATAATGAGTTCAATATTCGACCAATTTATCCCTAGAGTTTCTTCGTTTTCATTAATAAATTTCAAATATAAATTATCTTTGTATTTCTCTATACTAATATTTTTAGCTTTTAGAAACTCCAGTAACTCCTCATCTGGATTAGAAAATAATTGTTTTTCAAACTCAATAAAATCTGTATACTTTGTTTTTCGTCCCATAGCGATATCAAAGCCATTGCCCATAATTAGAATAGTATCTGCCATGAATTTTTCTCCTCTACATAATAGATAATTACTAAAATTATACCACGAAACCACAAAAATCCCCCTTAGAAATCCGCTTCTAAGGGGTTGTCTTTATCCTGCTACTGGGGCTGGTTCTGATGGTTTAGTCTTTTTATCTTTTTTGCTACTAGTGATGAGACGGCGTTTACTATCTCTGATTCTATTGAGTTCCTTGAGGAGTTGAGTTAGCTGTTCCTTTTCAGGATAGGCTTCTGCACTGGCTGCGGTATAGCGCATAAAGAGGTCGTAACTGGTTGAAAGTTCGGTACGGAGTTGTCTGGTCTTACCAACTTCCTTGGCAGACTTAGAAGCACGCGCCTTACTTTCCACTTGGTCATATTCCTCTTGAGCATTAATTACCGCCGTCAGCATAGGTGTCAGTCCCAGACTAGTCACTGCCTCATGATAGGGTGCTTCACTAAGCGTTTTGAGCAGGCTCTTGATTTCTGCCGTTTCTACATCATTGCTGTGCTTGGTGATATCCTTATACTTGGCAAAGACGGGTTTCAGAGTTTCATGAGCTTCTTTGAGCTTGGCATCCTTAATCTTAGCAAATCCTCTATGGAGAGTAAAGAGACCGACCAAGGCACTATCACGATTGCGATCGACTTCTGTCAGATTACTAGACTCTTTCGTCTCCACTGTCGCAAGTTGAGCTTGAAAATCATCCAGCTTGGTTTTGAAGGGTTCCAAATGTTTGGCATACATAGCCTCATCCTTGTTTGCCTTAGAAAAAGTCGCCAAACTTTGATGAGTATCCATCATTAGGCTTTCAAACTCACGGTTGGTAAAGTTGCTGTAACTAAGTGGGCGAATAGCGTATGTTTTTGTCATGATGATATCCTTTCTATTTAACAAATCATTTAGTTTTTTCTTTATCAAACCAAGACTGGATTAGTTCTGGAAGATAGACCTGTTTTTGATCTGTTTTTACAATGCTTCCTTGTCTATCATGTTGAATCAAAGGTCTATCCTTAAATACAAAGACTTGAAACAATGCACAGACCAAAAATAGAAGCCCCCATAAAGGAAGTGTCGATAGCATACTCTCCTCATCATCTTTAACTTTCTTCATCAATTTTCTCCTTTAAGTTAATACACTCATTCTAACAGTTTCCCAAACCATTTTAACCCCCATCCGCTCAACTGTCATTATTTCCATCTAAAATGTACTTTTCAAGACAAATCAGACATTTCCAAATTAAAAAATCCCTATCTGACTAGACATACATACCGTCCATCAGATAGAGACTCTTACTATTTTTATATTTTACCTTTTCGAGCTTTAGAATACATTTAAACTTTAGGAAAGACGACTATTCGAAAGTTCGAAGACCTCAAAAATTTCGTAGATAAGCTATTCGAAGCTTAGAATACTTTTAAATTTATGGATTGACGATTGTTCTAAAGCTAGAATACATGTAAACTTTAGGAAAGAGACCTGTTCTAAGTCTCGAAGGCCTATTCACTATCCATTCCTCATCAAAAACACTCATTCCCCCTTTCTCCTCCAAAATATGGTATAGTAGAGTTATACTATCTATGAGGAGTTTACATGTCACAGGATAAACAAATGAAAGCTGTTTCTCCCCTTTTACAGCAAGTTATCAACATCTCATCGATTGTCGGTGGGGTTGGGAGTTTGATTTTCTGTATTTGGGCTTATCAGGCTGGGGTTTTACAGTCTAAGGAAACCCTCTCTGCCTTTATCCAGCAGGCAGGTATCTGGGGTCCACCCCTCTTTATCTTTTTTACAGATTTTACAAACGGTCGTCCCTATCATTCCTGGGGCCTTGACATCGGTTGCTGGGGTCTTTATCTACGGCCACATCATCGGTACGATCTACAACTATATCGGCATCGTGATTGGCTGTGCCATTATCTTTTATCTAGTGCGCCTCTACGGAGCTGCCTTTGTCCAGTCTGTCGTCAGCAAGCGCACCTATGACAAGTATATCGGTTGGTTGGATAAGGGCAATCGTTTTGACCGTTTCTTTATCTTTATGATGATTTGGCCTATTAGTCCAGCTGACTTTCTCTGTATGCTGGCTGCCCTGACCAAGATGAGCTTCAAGCGCTATATGACTATCATCATTCTGACCAAGCCCTTTACACTCGTGGTTTATACCTACGGTCTGACCTATATTATTGACTTCTTCTGGCAAATGCTTTGACATGTAAAAAATCCGTTTGGTTTCCCAAACGGATTTTGTGCTTTATTTTGAAACTTCTTTTGCAAGAACAAAGTTTCCAAGAGTAGCAGAACCATTTCCTGCTACTGCCGGCGTCACAATGTAATCACGCACATCTGGTACTGGTAGGTAACCATTGAGAAGAGATGTAAATTTCTCACGGACACGGTCCAGCATATGTTGTTGAGCCATGACCCCTCCACCAAAGACAATCACGTCTGGGCGGAAAGTCACTGTCGCATTAACCGCAGCTTGAGCGATATAGTAGGCTTGAACATCCCAAACAGGATTGTTGAGTTCAATGTTTTCCCCACGAACACCTGTACGAGCTTCCAAACTTGGACCAGCTGCATAGCCTTCCAGACATCCCTTATGGAAAGGACAAACACCCTTAAACTCTTTTTCAATGTCCATTGGGTGTCTAGCAACATAATAATGACCCATCTCAGGGTGACCCACACCACCGATAAACTCGCCACGTTGGATGACACCTGCACCGATACCTGTACCGATTGTGTAGTAAACCAAGTTTTCAATACGAGCACCAGCATTGTTACGGGCAACCACTTCACCATAGGCAGAGCTGTTTACGTCTGTAGTGAAGTACATTGGCACGTTGAGGGCGCGACGAAGGGCACCAAGCAAGTCCACATTTGCCCAGTTTGGTTTTGGAGTTGTTGTGATAAAGCCATAGGTTTTTGAGTTTTTATCAATATCAATCGGACCAAATGAACCAACTGCAAGACCAGCAAGGTTATCGAATTTCGAGAAGAACTCGATGGTTTTATCGATTGTTTCGATTGGAGTTGTTGTTGGAAATTGTGTTTTTTCTACAACGTTAAAGTTTTCATCACCGACAGCACAGACAAACTTTGTACCGCCCGCTTCCAAGCTTCCATATAATTTTGTCATGATAAACCTCTTGTTTTTATTTTCTTTATTATAGCATATTTCGAAAGGCTAAATTTCTCTATTTTTTAGATTTTCCTCTGTAAATCTTACCATTCAAGCAAAAACGAACAAACATGTCATTTGTTCGTTTTCATTTTGAGAGGGAATATTGTACTCAATGAAAATCAAAGAGCAAACTAGGAAGCTAGCCGAAGGTTGCTCAAAGCAATGCTTTGAGGTTGTAGATAAGACTGACAAAGTCAGTTACATATATCTACGGCAAGGCGAAGCTGACATGGTTTGAATTTGATTTTCGAAGAGTATTAAACACCGCGTTGGTTATCGTAGAGAAGGGTATGGAGTTGAGGAAGGACGCGGACATTGCCCCAGCTATCGTCAGTAGCGATTCGTTCCCAGAGTTCTTTGAGGCGGTCCAGTTGGTCTTGGACAATATTTCCTGTAGCCTTGGGCTCAGGATTTCCTGCTGATAAGAAGAGAACATCTGGTTGGTAGCGCTCTTGAATGCCTTTGGCAAAAGCCAAATCGACATCGTCAAAGACAGGGATTTTAAAGGTCACCTTGTCTGGATCCAATTGGGAAACGATAAAGTCTAAGGTCTCGAAGTTGACCTCCATCTTGGATGAAGGAGGTTTGGGACTGAGAGTAACCTGGTCGATATCTTTTAACCAATTTTGCCAGCGGGAGCCTTGGGTCTCAACAGCCAGAGTGACACCACGTTCCTTGAGTTTAGTGACCAATTCGGCCATGTTGGCTGCTAGGATAGCAGGATTTCCCCCAGATAGGGTTACATAGTCGTAGCTCCCCAATTTATCCAAGGCAGCAATAACCTCGTCAGCAGTCATACGAGTTGGCTTTTCAGAGCCATCCCAAGTAAAGGCAGAATCGCACCAGTCGCAGTGGTAGTCGCAACCAGCAGTGCGGACAAACATGGTTTTCTGCCCGATTGCACGGCCTTCACCTTGAAAAGTTGGGCCGAAAATTTCCAGAACTGGTAGTTTGAGGACACGTTCCCTAGTCATCTAACCACTCCCGTCTAAACTCCGCAAAGGCAGTCGGAGTCTCATAGAGGCGAACGTATTCCAAACGGAGACCACGTTCGTCTGGCAACTCTTGCTTCATGGTTTGGAAAATCCAGTAAACCATATTTTCAGCAGTCGTGTTCATATAGGGAAGAGTTTCATTGAGATAGCGATGATCCAAGTGGGGTTCTAAGTAGTTCTTGTAGATTGCTTTGATGTCTCCGAAATCGTAGGTCATGCCACGTTCATCTAAAAATCCACTGACAGCAATCTGCAGATGATAGGTGTGACCATGAAGGGATTTGCATTTTCCCTCATAGTGAAAGAGGTGGTGGGCAGCATCGAAGGTAAACTCTTTTGATACCAAGGTTCTGTGTGGATTGTAGACAAGAGACTCCCCGGTTTCCTGTTTGATTTCTTTGGGTGCAAAAAACATTAGTCCTCTCCTTTCTGTGAGAGATAAACATCTAAACCATGTTGACGTAGGTGGCAGGCTGGGCAATCTCCACAGCCACTTCCGATAATCCCATTGTAGCAGGTCAAGGTCTTTTCACGAACATAGTCAAAGGCACCGAGTTGGTCGGCTAATTCCCAAGTTTCAGCCTTGTCTAGCCACATGAGAGGTGTTTGGATAACAAAGTCGTAATCCATGGCAAGGTTGAGGGTAACATTAAGGGATTTGACAAAGACATCTCGACAATCGGGGTAGCCTGAGAAGTCTGTCTCGCAGACACCTGTCACGATATCTTTAATGCCTCGTTGCTTAGCAAGGACTGCCGCAAAGGACAGAAAGAGGTGGTTACGACCATCAACGAAGGTATTGGGAACCTCTCCCTCTTTTTGCTCAATTTCCAGATCAGAGGTCAGGGCATTTTCAGTGATTTGCCCCAGCAGAGACATATCTAGGATGTGATGACGAATCCCCTGTTCCTTAGCGATTTCTCTAGCAACTTGAATTTCGAGATGATGGCGTTGGCCGTAGGCAAAGGTAACGGCTTCGACCGTTTCATAGTGTTCTTTAGCCCAAAAGAGGCAGGTTGTAGAATCTTGACCGCCACTAAAGACGACCAAGGCTGATTGACGTTTCATAGTACTCCTTCCAAAATGGGAAATGTTCAGAGCACGCAAAAAGCTCCCTTGAGGGAGCTAAAAAATACCAAGTAGAGGTTTTTTTTAGCGATGGCATGTCCCAAACATCGTAATATTCTACTTATAGTCTAGCATATTTTTGAAAAATGGCAAAGGGCAAGAAAAAAGAGACCAAAGAAAGTACTTGGTCTCTAATGTGATTAACTCAATTCAGCAACGATGGCCTTGATTTGTTCTGCTGTGTGAACACCAGCAACTTGTTTCACCACTTGGCCGTCTTTTTTGAAGAGAAGAGTTGGGATAGACATGATTCCAAAAGCACGAGCTGTGTTTGGATTTTCATCAACGTCCATTTTAACGATTTTCAAAACATCTTCTGAAAGTTCTTCAGACAATTTATCCAAGATTGGACCTTGCATACGACATGGACCACACCAAGTTGCCCAGAAGTCTACCAAGACCAAACCGTCTTTTGTTTCTTGTTCGAATGTTGCATCTGTAATTGCTTTTGTCATTGTATTTCTCCTTTTTTAGTTATATTGGCTTAAATCTTGTTTCATGAGATAGAAGAAGACATCTCCGTAAGTCCCATGGTAGTCCAAATCATGACCGTTGTAGGTTAATTTTTGGACAGGGTAGTAGTCTGCGACGCCGATAAGGCAAGCTTGTTGCGAACGATCAAAGTCTTCATAAGATTCGAAAGTTACAGTTCTTTCGTTCTTACTGGCATCTAGATAGGTAATTTCAATCATGTTTAAAAACTCCTTTGTTTAATGATGATTTTATTTTACTCCTTGTAAAAGAGAATGTCAAGAAAAATGATTGCGCACGCAACTTTTTTCTAAAATCATCTTAAATCAAGAAATCCAAACTAGTTTCCAAGCTTTCTTCGACAGCCTTTTGTAGCGAGGCCAGTGTCTTTTGACCATCACCTGTCAGGCAGATAAAGCTAGAACGCTATCTTGATCGCAAC
>CAKMPG010000047.1:0-6547 GCA_927911355.1 Streptococcus mitis
CCAGAAGAAGTTGTCTGAAAGTTTGGACTTTGTCGTGGATACCGTGGTGAATCAAGTCGGTGTCAACATCAATACAGCCAGCCCAGCTCTTCTTTCCCATGTCGCTGGACTCAATAAAACCATTTCTGAAAATATCGTCAAATACCGTGAGGAAGAAGGAAAATCACTTCACGAGTCCAAATCACGAAAGTTCCCCGTCTGGGAGCCAAGGCCTTTGAGCAGGCAGCTGGTTTCCTTCGTATCCCTGAAAGTAGCAATATCCTTGATAATACAGGAGTTCACCCAGAAAATTACGCTGCCGTTAAGGAACTTTTCAAACGTTTGGACATTACAGACTTGAATGAAGAAGCCCAAAGCAAACTCAAGTCCCTTTCAGTCAAGGAAATGGCGCAAGAGCTAGACCTTGGACCAGAAACTCTTAAAGATATCATTGCAGACCTTCTTAAACCAGGTCGAGATTTCCGTGACTCTTTTGATGCACCTGTGCTTCGCCAAGATGTCCTAGATATCAAAGATTTAGTGATTGGTCAGAAGCTAGAAGGTGTAGTGCGTAACGTCGTTGACTTCGGTGCCTTCGTTGATATCGGGATTCACGAGGACGGCTTGATTCATATTTCCCATATGAGTCGCAAGTTTATCAAGCATCCCAGCCAAGTAGTATCCGTTGGTGATTTGGTAACGGTTTGGGTTAAGAAAATTGATACTGAACGTGAAAAAGTCAATCTGTCGCTTCTAGCTCCAAATGAAACTGACTGATTACGTTAAGCAGGTTTCACTAGAAGACTTCGGCAGACCTTTTATCCATCATGCCCAGTGGAATTCTCGTCTACGTTCGACAGGTGGGCGATTTTTCCCAAAAGATGGGCATTTGGATTTTAATCCCAAGGTTTATCAGGAACTGGGTCTGAATGTTTTTAGGAAAATTGTCCGACATGAGCTCTGTCATTATCACCTCTATTTTCAAGGGAAGGGCTATCAACACAAGGATCGGGATTTTAAGGAACTGTTGAAAGCAGTGGATGGATTACGCTTTGTTCCAACCTTGCCAAATAGCAACTCCAAGCCAATCACGCTCTATCGTTGCCAATCCTGCCACCAAAGGTATCAGCGCAAGAGAAGGATTGATACCAAACGCTATCGCTGCGGAGTTTGTAGAGGTAAATTGCTTCTGATAAATCAGCCTGAGGACTGATGAAAGCCGAGCCTACCCGTGATATACTATGTCTAACCTAGCAGAAAGAGGAAAAATCATGAACAGTAAATTTTATAAAATGAGACGAAATCGCATGATTTCAGGAGTTCTGGCAGGTCTGTCAGACAAGTGGAACTTTGATGTTACCCTTGTTCGTTTTCTATTTGCTATTTTTACAGTCGCAAACTTTGGACTTGGCGTGATTATCTATATCATCCTAGCTTCTATCATGCCTACCAAGGAAGAAATTGAAGCAGAAATGTACGGAACAGGTCCACGCAAACGCAAAGAAGCCCAAGCTATTGACGACAATGAAGGCTGGTTTTGGTGAGGTAAATAATGAAATAAGCTTTGTTTTATAAAAGACAAGGCTTTTTTTCATCTTGTCAGAATCTATGCCTAAATGGTATAATAAGCGTATAAAAATAATTTGACAGGAAATGTATTATGGCTAATGAGAATGAGTTACTCGCATTACGATCATCAAATATTGAGATTGAATACGACGAATTGCTTAATTTAGAAAATTCTCTAGAAAATAATCTCAAAGATCTTATTAAAGATATAGAAAAAATTGATTTAGATAGGGAAAAATTACAAAATAATGAATACCTTCAAGAATCTATTGAGAATATAGTCTGGGAGCAAGTACAACTTCAACTTGCTGCCCAAATTGGTGATGAGTTTATTAAAGAGAACAACGGACAAACCCTAGATTTACGAAAAGAAGCACATATACAAACTGCTGAAAATTTTGAAAAAGGTAAATTTGCAACCCATAATAGAGATGTTAATTATCAAGAAAGATACGACACTTGGCAAAATAATTTTGTTAAAGACAACTTAGGGAATATTCAAACACACTCAACTCGTTCAGGTAAAATTGTAAATACTTTAACCAAAGAAGCGAGAAAACCATTTGACACCGGAAGGCCAACAGGTTCAAAGAAAAAGGAACCCAAATGGATCATACAGTTTCTGCTGGAGAGATTATACGTGATCCAAAAGCAAATGCTTTTTTGACAAAAGAAGAGCAGATTGCTTTTGCAAATAGTAAAGCTAATCTTAACGAAATTAGGAGTGAAGTTAATCAAGCGAAGGGAGATTTATCTACATCAGAATTATTCGATAATCCAAACTCTAAGGGACAATATGCTAGAGAAGTCCATAATATTAGTTCAAAAGAAGAGAAACAGTTAAGAGAGAAAGATAAAGAGGCACGCACGGAATACGACAGAGTGAGAGATGAGGCTGAGAAGCGAGCTAATAAAATCAAGGTAAAAAATCACGTCGTGATGAGGCGTTAAAAATTTCCGGAAAAGCTTTGAAAGCAGCGCTTTTACAGTTATTATCAGAATTTTTGCGAGAATTGATTTCTAAATTTATCTCTTGGCTAAAAGATACAGAAAGAAACTTATCGACTTTTATTCATAAAATAAAAGAGGCTATCATATCTTTTGTAAATAACTTAGCAAATCATGTATTAAATGTCGGTAAATCTGTAGTTACAATGATTGCGTCTGCAATAGTTGGACCTGTAATTAATACAGTTCTTAAAGCCTGGACCTTTATACACCAAGGTTGGAAATCTTTGAAAGAAGCAATAGATTATATAAATAATCCTGAAAATAAAGATAAAAGCCTTGATATTATGATGTTAGAGGTTGGAAAAATTATTGTTGCGGGTTTAACAGCTACAGGTGCAATTGTAGTTGGGGAAGTTTTAGGAGCATCCCTCACTGCAAGTTTTCCAGTTTTGGCTATTTCAATACCACTTTTGGGAACAATCGGTAGCGTCATTGGAACATTTATGGGAGCAACTTTATCAGGAATTATTGGCGCTTTCGTACTAAAAATGATTGATCAGCAAATTGTCAATAAACAAATTTCCGAGCTAAATTCTAAGAAAATTGATCAAAATAATGAAATGTTAGTAATCCAAGATCAATTATTAGATGTTAAGAGTATAAAGTTACAAGTTGAAAAAGATTCTGTTATCAATACTATTAAGGAAAGACATGATATGGCTGCTTCAATGATGAAAGAAAAGCTGTCAGATATTTTTGCAGAATCTACAAGAGACGATAAAAGTGACTTTGATGAGATTGATACTTTATTACAAGAATTATTAGATTAAGGAGAAAAATATGGAACAAGAAGTATTTGAGCAAGAACAAGAAACAATTGAGATAAACATTAGTAACCATGATTTCGATGAAGCGAAAGAGCATCTGAAAGAGTTTGCTGAACAAAGTCAAGATGAATTGTATTTTGATACAGTTAGAACTCATGAAGATTTCTTTGGTTTTGAATTTGCTGAACATGGGGTTACAGGTAAAGAGTTTAATACTTTAGTTGAACAAACTCAAAATTACATTTCAAAATTTTATGATAATCAACAAAAACTTATTGAAGAATTTGGTCAAGTTTATAAAGCTTTAGAGGCTCTGGATAAAGATTATATTCAAGCAATCCTCTCTTCTGTAGTTGCCATTGAACATACCAACAAGAAAATTCTGAAAGAACAATCTCGTATTGATAAAACCATTGAGAAACAAAAAGCAACTCTAGTAGCTCTTAAGCAATTTAAAGAGAAATTTAACGAAGAAAATAGCAAAAACTCTATCGAAAAACATGAGGTAATACTTTCTAAATTTAATGATAGACTTGTAAATCTAGAACAATTCGCAAGTACTCTTCCTTCAGAACCGGTTTCAAATACTGGAGAAATTGAGCAACTTAGGAGAGAATTAAATGAAAGTAAACAACAAATTCAATTTATTTCAAATCGCCTTCTAACAGTCTTTATTGTTTCTGGAATTTCTATTGGTATGTTAGTGATTGCCTTGCTTTTCATGTTAATGAGGTAAGATATGTCAACTTCTCGAGATAAATTAATTTGTAGTGCAAAGAAATTAGACTTCTATTTTGGAAAAGAAAATAATTATCTTGATAAAGTAAATAATATTATAGCAAATTACACTGATACAAAATCAGTAGCAGAATTGTATAAATCTATTTTTTTATTACAACAAATTAACAAACGAAATAAGCTTACACCTTTATTGAAAGATTTATCTGATAATCTAGCTAGTTTTCTTGGATATACTTATCTATTTGATACTTTGGAAAAAGAACTAAGTAACCAAAAGAAATCATCTTTAGACGACCTTTTGGTGGAACTAAATCAGTTAGTAGGTTTAGAGAAGGTAAAAAAAGAAGTTAGTCGTTTAATTATTTATCAAAAAGTTCAGTCAAAAAGGAAAGAGTCTGGTTTAAATATTCCTAAAAGAACTTTACACATGGCTTTTATGGGAAATCCAGGAACAGGAAAAACAACTGTTGCTAGAATTATTGGAAGAATGTACTACCAATTGGGACTTTTATCCAAAGGACATTTTTTTAGAAGTCTCCAGAACAGATTTAATTGCAGGTTACCAAGGACAAACTGCACTGAAAGTTAAAAATGTCATAGAAAAGGCAAAAGGTGGAGTTCTCTTTATTGATGAGGCGTATAGTATTACTGAAAATGAAAATACTGATTCATACGGGCGAGAATGTTTAACAGAACTTACAAAGGCTTTAGAAGATTCACGAGATGATTTAATTGTTATTGTGGCTGGTTATACCGAACCAATGAACCATTTCTTTGAATCAAATCCTGGTTTGAAATCTCGATTTAATTATTTTATTAATTTTGAAAATTATTCTTCTACAGAATTGTTAGATATTTTTGAAACATTAGCAAGAAAAGACGACTACCATATAGATGACAAGCTGAAAGAAGTATTATTAAATTATTTTAATGAAAAGTTAGAAAGTAATCTCACCAATTTTTCTAACGGTCGCTTTGTTCGAAATCTATATGAAGATTTAATAATGAATCAAGCTGTCCGACTTAACCAAAGTGAAGCTGTGAATTTAAAAGAATTAACTTTGTTGATTAAAGATGATTTTTGTTTAGATGAAAATCGTTCTAGTGACATAGATTTATAATCAAACGAAAGAATGAATCTTCAAACTGTTTATGAATGTATTATTGACCGTTGCAGATAATTTACGAATCTGAACCCTTGTATCTGCAAGGGTTTTCTTCTTACTTTCTTTTTATGGTAAAATATTTTTAATAAAATATCTACATTTCCCCCAATCTTACAAAAATGTAAGATTAAAGTCTTTTTTGTAAGGTTAGGTTATGGCAAGCGGTCTTTTTTGATGTAAACTAGACTCATAAAGAACAAAGGAGTAACATCATGAAACAAATCTTACAGAAGAAAACAAAACAACCAAACCACAAAGATATTGAGCGCGTTCAACTTGGATGTGCTATGATGCAAGCGACATTTCATTTGATGGGATATTAAGAAAGGAGATTCTCATGACACTTTTAGATGTAAAACACGTTCAAAAAATTTATAAAACTCGTTTTCAGGGCAACCAAGTAGAAGCCCTCAAGGATATTCACTTTACCGTCGAAAAGGGTGACTACGTTGCCATCATGGGTGAGTCTGGTTCTGGTAAATCAACTCTTCTCAATATTCTAGCTATGCTGGATAAACCAACTCGTGGACAAGTTTACTTGAATGGAATTGACACCGCAACCATTAAAAATTCACAGGCTTCTAGCTTCCGTCGTGAAAAGCTGGGCTTTGTCTTCCAAGACTTTAACTTGCTAGATACTCTGTCTGTTAAGGACAATATCTTGCTTCCGCTTGTCTTGTCAAGGAGACCTATTACGGAGATGATGAAGAAATTGGTGGTGACAGCTGAGAATCTAGGCATCAACCAATTGCAAGAGAAGTACCCTTACGAAATTTCAGGTGGTCAGAAACAGCGTGTAGCAGTAGCCCGCGCCATCATCACAGAACCTGAAATTCTCCTTGCGGATGAGCCAACAGGAGCCCTTGATTCCAAGTCATCTGCAGCCTTACTTGATGTTTTTGATGAAATCAATGAGCGCGGCCAAACCATTCTCATGGTAACCCACTCCACAGCAGCAGCTAGCAGAGCCAAGCGCGTGCTCTTTATCAAAGACGGCATTCTTTACAATCAAATCTACCGTGGAGAGAAGACAGAGCGTCAGATGTTCCAAGAAATCTCTGATACCTTGACTGTCATGGCAAGCGAGGTGAATTAGTATGTTTCGATTAACCAATAAGTTAGCGGTATCGAACTTGATTAAAAACCGCAAACTCTACTATCCTTTGCGCTGGCTGTTCTCTTGGCAGTCACTGTCACCTATCTCTTTTACTCTCTAACCTTCAATCCCAAGATTGCTGAAATCCGTGGAGGAACAACCATTCAGGCTACACTTGGATTTGGTATGTTTGTCGTCACCCTTGCGTCAGCCATTAT
>CAKMPG010000048.1:0-11157 GCA_927911355.1 Streptococcus mitis
TTTTTTGTTGGGGTTTGGCAAGTGGGTAATTCTTAAACTCTTCTGGTGAAAGCCAGCGAACTTCCCTATCTGGAAAGTCATTGTAGTCACTCACCTGACCTGCTACAATTTGAACATGCCACTTACGATGACTAAAGATATGCTTGACAGTCTCAAAATAAATATCAAGCCAATCAACATCTAGGTCATAGTCCTGCTGGAAACTCTCTTCTGGACTGGGACCAAAGTTCACGCTTTCTTCTGCAACCTGATGAAAGAGGTCAAACTGCTCTCCTTGCGAAAAGTTATCAACTTCTATCAAGGGGAAATGCCAAAAACCTGCCAATAGCTTTTCACTTTCATTTTTTCAAGTAAAAATTGTCCCTGAGTATTTTTGACCACCAAGGCTTTAAGATAAATTGGAACAGGCTTTTTCTTGGGAGCCTTAATTGGATAACGGTCCATTGTGCCATTCTGATATGCCGCACTAAAGTCCTTAACTGGGCTTTCTTCTGGTCTGGGATTTACAGGCGCCTCAATATCAGATCCTAAGTCCATCAAAGCTTGATTAAAGTCACCAGGCCTTTCTGGGTCAATCAAGATTTCCATCATTGCCTGAAAAATTTTACGATTACTTGGAATCCCAATATCGTGATTAACTTCAAATAGACGCGCCAAAACACGCATGACATTACCATCTACAGCCGGCTCAGGCAAGTTAAAAGCAATACTAGAAATGGCACCTGCAGTGTAAGGACCAATCCCTTTCAAGCTGGAAATTCCTTCATAGGTGTTTGGAAATTGACCACCAAAGTCAGTCATAATCTGCTGAGCTGCAGCCTGCATATTACGAACTCGAGAATAATAACCCAAACCTTCCCAAGCCTTCAACAAACGTTCTTCAGGGGCAGTTGCCAAACTTTCCACTGTTGGAAACCAGTCCAAGAATCGTTCGTAATAAGGGATAACTGTATCCACCCTAGTCTGCTGGAGCATAATTTCAGAGACCCAGATATGATAAGGATTCTTACTCCTACGCCATGGTAAATCTCTTTTATTTTCATCATACCAGGCGAGAAGTTTCTCACGGAAAGAAACAATCTTCTCCTCCGGCCACATGACGATACCGTATTCTTTCAAATCTAACATATCTCTAGTATATCACAGAAGATTCTAACTGTCCTTTTCCTAGTATTAGTACTCTTCGAAAATCAAATTCAAACCACGTCAACGTCGCCTTGCCGTACTCAAGTACAGCCTGCGGCTAGCTTCCTAGTTTGCTCTTTGATTTTGATTGAGTATTAGGAAGCTAGCTGCAAGCATAACTGTGGTTAGCTAAAGTGAGCTGACGACAGATTATCTTGATTTTTGAAGAGTATTAGCACATTTTGTTCAACATATCGACCCTAATTTGGTGACGTCCACCATCGTATTTACCGTTAACAAATCCTTTAGCGATGTTTTTAGCCAATTCATCACCAACAAGTTGTGCACCCATAGTGATCATACGTGAGTTGTTGTGGCCACGAGTCATATAAGCTGAACGTTCGTCAGAAACTTCTGCAGCAACCATTCCTTTGATTTTTGTTGCGACCATAAATGGACCCGCTCCATAAGCATCAATCACGATACCAAGGTTTTGTTCTTCTTTGTTTACTTCTGCAGCAACAGCAAGAGTCACATCAACAAAGTCTTGACCTTCAGCTGTAACATCCACAACGTGGAAGTTTTCTTTTTCCAAGAAGTCTTTCACAACTTCTTTCAATCTCAAACCTGCAGCATCTGCACCGATAACAATAGACATATTGTATACTCCTTTTTATTTTTCTAGGCTAGTAAAGACTTTTATAGCTAGCAGTTTACCTACAAAAGACTTTCTAGCAGTTTATTGACAAATTAGATTGAATGAGATGAATGACACCTTATTCAAGTTTAGGAAATCAGTTTCCTAGAAAAAATCCTTCTCCACGAAAGAAAATATAACAAGTGATTATTTGTTTGTTACAAACATCATTTGTTGCTTACAAACATAATATACTCCTATTTCTAGAAAAAGTCAACAGTTAGTGTTTGTTTTTATGTTTTATTTTTTAACTAAAAAATTTCGATGTCAAAACCAATTTGATCCACTTGACCAGGTTCTAGGAGGCGAACATTCTTCTTATCTTCTAGATGATCTCCTTCTTCAAGGGATGTTGACAAGCCAGACCATGGTTCAAAAGCAATGAAAGGTCCTTTATTCAAAGTTGACCAGATGATGAGATTTGGAAACTCTGCAAAGTGCACTTTCAATCCCTTATCATGTTTACGAGAACGAAGTGCAATTGTTCTAGATTGCAATTCATCTAAGGTAACTGCATCTGTACTGAAAAGATCATAGCTGAGGTCTAATTCTTTTTGACCTTCTAGCCATGGACTTCTATCTTGGAAATCCAACATACCTGTTTCTGGGAAAGGACGTGGAACAGAGCAAGTCTCTTCTTTTTCAAACTCTAGATAATAATCTTCATAGACTTCATCATCAAGCAGAGGACAATTAAATCCTGGATGTCCACCAATAAAGTAAGGCATGACCTTGCTAGTTTCTTTATTGAAAATCTTGTATTGAGTCCGTACTGTCTTGCCAGTAAAGCTATAAGTGATTTCTAGGCGGAAATGATAAGGGTAGTTCTGATAGGTATTCTCATCGTCTTCAATTGCAAAAGTTACACTATTATCTGTCTGTTCAACTAATTCAAATTCTTTCTTGCGAACCAAACCATGACGAGGAATCTTTCCTTTACTTTCTTGTCCATTATCATCTATATAAAGTGCTATATCCTCTCTCAATGAACCACAAATAGGAAAGAGAACAGGAGCTTGTCCACTCCAATAAGTAGCATCCCCTTGCCACAAATACTCAAGTCCTTCAGCATCTTTTATAGAAGACAGAGCCCCACCAAAACTGTTAAATTGAACACTTAATTGTTCTGATTTTAATTCAATTACCATTATTTTCTCCGATTTCTTAATAGTTTATAAAAACTAGGCTGTCACTCCTATCAGGAAAATGACAACCTAGCTTTAACAATTTACATTTTATAGGAGCGCATTATTTTGCTTTTGCTGCGTACTCTTCGTTACGTTTGATCATTTGTTTTCTGTACCATGCAAAGATACCGATATAGAATACAAGGAAGACTACAGCACCAAGGATTGCTTTGATATCACCTGTTGTAGTGTTACCAATTGTCCAACCAAGAAGTTTTTCGATTGGTCCTTCAAGAGTTGAGTGAGTGATCAATTGAGTTTCGCTCACACCTGCTGGGAAGGCACCTACACCTTTAGCAAGTTCTGTTGCAAATGGTGCGATAAGTGTACCTGAAAGAAGGAAGAGTGGCAACAAGAGTGTTCCGAAGATAATCATACGGAGCAATTTACCACGTGTTACAACCAAGAGAGCTGGAGTAACACCCATAGCGATGATACCTGCAAGTGGCAAGATACCATTTCCGACTTTTGAAAGAAGCACAGCTTCGATCAACATGATTGGTGCAAGTACGTTGGCACAAGCCCAGATTTCAGCACGACCAGCGATGAATGGCCAGTCAAGACCGATATTAAATTTACGTCCTTGAAGACGTTTAGTAGCAACGTTTGTAATACCTTGTGAAAGTGGTTCTACGGCAGCGATGAACCATGAACCGATGAGTGAGAAGAGTTCCAAAGATACACCGGCTGTCAAACCAAGAGACAACCAACCTTTAATAACTAATTGCCAGTTTGCTGCATCTTCTACGCCAGCAACTGGATGTGGAGTACCCATCAAACCGATAACGATACCAAGGATGAAACCGATGAAGAATTTAGATCCCCAGAAACCGATTTTCTTGTTCAATTTAGCAGCATCAAAGTCATATTTATCAAGACCTGGGAAGAATTTTTCAAAAATCTTATCCAAAACCATGATAACTGGGTTCATCATGTAGTTCATGTGAGTTGAAGTCATTGGTGATGAACTTGGTGCGTTAAGAAGGTCATCAAATGTAGGTTTCATCAAGTCAGAGTTGATGATTTTAAGAACACCTACAAGGACAACTGCTGCAGTGGCGATGAAGAGTGAAACCCCTTGGCTTACACCGTTGTTGTCTGCATACCATTTAATCAAAAGACCTGTGATAGACAAGTGCCAGATATCGAAGATATCAACGTCAAGTGTATCAGTTTTCTTCATAGCAAGCATCACTACGTTGACAATCAACATGATGAGCAAGAAGTAAAGTGTCCAAGCAGATCCCCAAGTGATTGTAGCAAGTGGTGCCCAACCAACGTCAGTGATGTTCAATTGAATACCAGTATTTTCAACGAATTTTGCAAGTGATGCTGAGAAAGCACCATTCAGCATACCGATGATAGCACCGATACCAGTAAGAGCGATGGCAAGTTTGATACCACCTTCAAGTGCTTTGGAGAATTTCACTCCAAAAAGTAGAGCCAATACTGTCAAAATGATCAGCATGATGATTGGCCCACCCATATCCAAGATAGGTTTGAACAGCTTATTGGCTAGTTCGATAATGACATCCATAATAGTTCCTCCCTTTTTATAGTTATATGAATGTTAACAAATTAAAATTAGCTTAACCCGTGTTCTTTGATAGCTGCTTCAATATTATCAAATACTGGAGCACTCATTGCTGGGATACGGAATAAGATTGGTCCAGCTTCGATAACTGGAATACCTGGGTCAAAACCAAGATCTGTTGCAGCAATTGGTGTAAAAATGTCATAACCTTTGATAAGGTCTTCATTAACGTCTTTTACCATAACTGCATCACAGTGAACATCAAAACCGCGGTTTGAAAGTTCTTCTTCAAGAGCACTTTTAATTTGGTGGCTTGAGTTAACACCTGCACCGCAGGCAGCAAGAATTTTAATCATATGGATTTCCTCCGATTTAATATTTTTAATAGACAAAATTAAGCAATTGCTTCAGCAATATAAGCATAGAGGGCTTCTGGTTCAGAAATTTTGATAGGTCTTCAAGATGACCATTTCCAGTAAAGAAGTCCATCAACTGAGCAAGAATGTTCGTTTGACTTGAACTTGAGTTATTAATGATAAAGAAGAGCAAGGATACTTCTACTTCCTTATCTGGCGCAATCATATTGTGGAAAGTCACTGGTTTTTCTAATCGAACGACCACAACTTTTTCGGCTAGATTATGAACAATATCTGTGTGAGGAATAGCCACATTCGGCAAATCCTTACCCAAAAATTCCATATCTAGGCCAGTTGGAAATGACTTTTCACGCGTGATCAAGGCTTCACGATAAGTTGGAGTTACGATTTCTCGTTCTTCCAATAAAGTTGCTACCTGATCAAAGAGATGTTCTTGATTATCCGCTTCTAAGCAAAACACAAGGTTTTTGTCAAAGAAATGATCTAATCCCATAAGGTTTTCCCTTCTTTCCATTAACTTTATGCTATAAGTATAACACTATATGAAACCGTTGTCAATGATTTTCTGTTGTTTTTTGTCTCTTTTTTTATATTTTTGTTGTTTTTATAGCTTGTTATATAAAAACAAACATATAAACAAACATTTCAAACATTTTTTCTGTTCTAGAAACTAAAAAAGCAGACCATCTAAGCCTGCTTTACTATTTATTATTATATAAATTTCCTATGAACAAGGAAAGGCATTTCTGATAACTTATTCTTCATCCATACTCAAGACGCTGAGAAAGGCTTCTTGTGGAACTTCTACTGATCCGATAGCTTTCATGCGCTTCTTACCTGCTTTTTGTTTTTCAAGGAGTTTGCGTTTACGAGAAACGTCACCACCGTAACACTTAGCAAGTACATTCTTACGAAGGGCCTTGATATCAGTACGAGCGACAATCTTGTGTCCAATAGTTGCTTGAATTGGAACCTCAAATTGTTGGCGAGGGATAATTTTCTTGAGCTTATCAACGATGAGTTTCCCACGTTCGTAGGCAAAGTCCTTGTGAACAATAAAGCTGAGGGCATCCACCTTGTCTCCATTGAGAAGGATATCCATTTTCACTAGCTTAGATGGGCGGTACTCTGACAATTCATAGTCAAAGCTTGCATAACCGCGAGTTGAAGACTTAAGCTTATCAAAGAAGTCAAAGACGATTTCAGCCAGTGGAATTTGATAGATAACATTGACACGGTTATCATCGATATAATCCATCGTCACAAAGTCCCCACGCTTGCGCTGAGCTAGCTCCATCACTGCTCCAACAAACTCTTGCGGTACCATGATTTGCGCTTTAACATATGGCTCCTCAATGGTCGCAATCTTAGTTGGGTCTGGGAACTCAGATGGGTTAGACACATCCATAGACTCGCCGTCGGTCAAGTTGACCTTATAGATAACAGATGGAGCTGTCATGATGAGGTCAATGTTGAACTCACGTTCCAAACGCTCTTGGATAACATCCATATGGAGAAGTCCAAGGAAACCACAACGGAAACCAAATCCAAGTGCCTGAGATGTTTCTGGTTCAAATTGGAGACTAGCATCATTCAGTTGCAATTTTTCAAGGGCTTCACGTAGGTCATTGTACTTGTTTGACTCGATAGGATATAGACCCGCAAAGACCATAGGGTTCATCTGCTTGTAACCATGTAATGGCTCTGCCGCAGGATTGGTTGCCAAGGTAACGGTATCACCCACACGCGTATCCTGAACCGTCTTAATAGAAGCTGCAATATAACCAACGTCACCAGTCGCAAGAAAATCACGACCAACTGCTTTGGGTGTAAAAATACCGACTTCTGTCACATCGAAGGTCTTGCCATTGCTCATAAGCTGAATCTTATCGCCAGGTTTGACCACCCCATCCATGACACGCACTTGGAGGATAACCCCACGGTAAGCATCGTAAACAGAGTCGAAAATCAAAGCCTTAAGAGGCGCCGTCACATCACCCGTTGGTGCTGGTACTTTTTCTACGATTTGCTCAAGAATTTCTTCAATACCGATTCCAGCCTTGGCAGAAGCCAAAACTGCTTCACTAGCATCCAAACCAATGACATCTTCAATCTCTCTACGCACGCGCTCAGGATCTGCAGCTGGTAGGTCAATTTTGTTAATAACGGGCATGATTTCCAAATCATTGTCCAAGGCCAGATAAACGTTGGCAAGGGTTTGGGCCTCAATCCCTTGAGCAGCATCAACCACCAAAATCGCTCCCTCACAGGCAGCTAGCGAACGTGAAACTTCATAGGTAAAGTCAACGTGCCCCGGTGTGTCAATCAAGTGAAAAATATAAGTTTCCCCATCTTTTGCAGTATAATTCAACTCGATGGCATTCAACTTAATGGTAATCCCACGTTCCCGTTCTAGATCCATGCTATCTAAAAGCTGAGCTTGCATTTCACGACTGGAAACTGTCTCTGTCTTTTCCAAAATGCGGTCTGCTAGAGTCGATTTCCCGTGGTCAATATGGGCGATAATAGAGAAGTTACGGATCTTCTCCTGTCGTTTTTTCAATTCTTCTAAGTTCATGATTCTCTTCCTTTCAGGGTATCTATTTATTATAAATTGTTTTTGACATTTTGACAAGACCATACCCTGTTAGGAGTACTAATCTTCAGCGACAAAGCCGTCATTTTCGATAAAGTGTTGTTCTGTCATTCCTTGGTCTGTAAAGACAATCCCGTGAAGGACACCACCATAGACAGCTCCTCCGTCCATCCCAATCTTGCCATCTTCTGTAGTCCAAAGCTCAGCAGTACCACGCTCTTGCTTCAGCAAACTATAGACCGGTGTATGGCCAAAGACAATGATTTTTCCAGTATGATTTTCTGCTTCGTGGAATGGTTTTCTAAGCCAGACTTTTTTATAATCTGTGGTTTCATGCCAGTCATCCAAGGTCAAATCAATACCTGCGTGAACAAAGATATACTTGTCTGTCTCTACCACAAATGGCATTTGACGAATAAATTCGACCAAGTCTGCCGCTTCAGTAGCAACACGCTTGGCATCTTCTACCCCATCAACTGGCGCATCCAAGGGACGACCTAGGATAGAGTTAATGGTTGTATCACCACCATTGCGACGATAATGATCATAGCTTTCTTCTGGGTCATCAAGCCAAGTCAGAAACATATACTCGTGGTTTCCTGACAAACAGACAGCCCCTTGATTATCGACCAAGTCCTTAACCATCTCTAGGACACGGCGACTATCTTCACCACGGTCAATCAAGTCCCCTAGAAAGAGCAACTGGGTCTGACCATCCCATGTTTTGAGAAGGTCTTCCAGCATCCCAGCTTTTCCGTGAACATCTCCAATTACATAATAGTCCGTCATCTTATTTCTCCCTGTTTCTCAACAATTCTCTGGCTTGCGTCAGGGCTGCTTCTGTCACATCATCACCTGCCAACATCTTAGCAACTTCTTCCACTCGCTCTTCAACCGTCAAGAGACGAACAGTCGAAACTGTTGAATGGTCATTACTAATCTTCTCAATAAAGAATTGATAATCCGCAATCGCAATCACTTGTGGTAAATGGGAAATAGCCAGAACCTGACCATGTTGGCCAATCTTGTGAATCTTCTGTGCAATAGCCTGAGCTACACGGCCTGAAACTCCTGTATCCACCTCATCAAAGACAATACTTGTCTTGCCCTCTTTGCGAGAAAAGGCAGATTTAATAGCTAGCATGAGACGAGATAATTCCCCTCCAGAAGCAACCTTGACCAAGGGTTTAAAATCTTCGCCAGGGTTGGTTGAAATGTAAAATTCGACCGTTTCATTTCCCTCACGACTGAATTTTCCCTTGCTAAAACGAACCTGAAACCGAGCTTTTTCCATATAGAGGTCTTGCAGTTCTTGTTTAATCTCAGATTCTAATTTCTGAGCCAAGTCATGACGAGCAGAGGCAAGCTGCCCTGCCAAATCAACAAGCTTGACTTCCAATTTCTTGAGCTCTGCTTCCATGTCCTCAGACGAAAGGTTATTGCCTGTCAATAGATTGTATTCTTCTGTAATTTTAGCAAAATAAAGCAAGACATCGTCTACAGTCCCACCATACTTACGTGTAATAGTGTGAAGGAGGTCCAAACGATTCTCAACCTGCATAAGACGATTGCCGTCAAAATCAAGGTCCTCTATAATAGCTTCCAAACGTTTGCTAATGTCTTCTAAAACATAGTAGGTCTCAGACAGAGAGCTTGAAATTTCACGGTATTCAGGGTCGTACTCTTCAACACTTTCCATGTCATTCATGGCTGAACGAACATTGGCTAGACTTGAAAAGTCTTCATTGTCCAACAAACTGTAGGCATTGGTCAGCGTATCCGCAATATTTTTATGGTTGAGCAGTTTATCACGCTCTTGATTAAGAGCCAAATCTTCTCCAGCCTGCAAGTTTGCTGCCTCAATTTCTGCCATTTGAAATTCCAACATCTCAATACGAGCCTTGTGTTCCTGTTGGTTTTTTCTTGACTTCCAGAACCTGCTTACGCATTTTACGGTAGGCATCAAAACTCGTTTGATAGGTTTCTTTCAAGGTCCAAAAGGCTGTATCACCAAATTCATCCAACATCTGGATATGCAGTTGGGGACGCATTAACTCCTCTTGATCATGCTGGCCATGTATATCTACCAGATGTTGTCCAATAGCACGCAAAACAGACAGATTGACCATCTGGCCATTAACACGACTAATACTCCGACCATTTTGCAGAATTTCCCGACGGATGATAATTTCATCCCCCATTTCTAAACCTTGCTCATCAAAAATTTCCTGCAAAAGGCGACTATTCTCAACTGAGAAAAGCCCCTCAATCTCTGCCTTTGGCGCACCATGACGAATAACATCTGTCGTCGCACGAGCTCCCAACATCATATTCATGGCATCAATGATAATCGACTTCCCTGCACCCGTTTCACCAGTCAGGACAGTCATCCCCTTTTCAAAATTGAGGGAAATAGCCTCAATAATGGCAAAGTTTTTTATCGAAATTTCAAGTAACATATAGACCTACCAATTTTTTACTTGTTCAAAGATTTCCTCAGCTAGACTTTCACTTCTGGCAATGACTAAAATCGAGCTATCATCAGCTAAACAGCTGAAAATCTTATCCGCAAAAGTCTCGATTAATTGAGCTTTTACAAAAGCTGTATTTCCTGGAATGACTTGGAGATTGATCATCTTGTCCATCAATTCTGCAGACTCAATATTATCTTCAGCCAGTTGCAAACTTTTTACGATTGATTTTGGCAATTCATAGACATAAGTATTGTCTCTCAAAGGAATTTTGACAATCCCTAGTTCTTTGATATCTCGTGATACCGTTGCCTGAGTGGCAGTGATGCCTGCCTCTTTCAAATGTTCTACGATTTCTTCTTGCGTGCCGATTTGATAATCTGTCACAAATCGTCTAATTTTTCAAGTCTCTCTTTTTTATTCATTTTTAAATTGACTATGCGCCCTCTCTACTACTTCTTCAATCTCAGCAAGAACCTGATTGCTTGCTGACTCTTCTTTTTTCAAATACGCTAAAAACTCAATATTTCCATGACCACCTTGGATGGGAGAAAAATCCAAACCAAGGACTGAAAAACCTTCCTCTACTGCCATAGATGTGACAGATTCAAGGACATGTTGATGGACCTTGGCATCGCGAATGATTCCATTTTTCCCAATCTGCTCACGTCCTGCTTCAAACTGAGGCTTAACTAGAGCCACGACCTGACCTTGATCTGCCAAGACACGGTGCAAGGCTGGCAGAATCAGACTGAGGGAAATGAAACTCACATCAATACTGGCAAAGCTCGGTTCCTTTTCGAAATCAGTCTTTTCAGCATAGCGGAAATTGAATTGCTCCATACTGACAACCCGCGGTCTTGGCGTAATTTCCAAGCCAACTGATTGGTACCAACATCAACTGCAAAGACTAACTCAGCACCATTTTGCAACATGACGTCTGTAAAGCCCCGGTAGAAGCACCGATATCAATTGTTGTCGCTCCATCAACTGACAAATCAAAGACTTGCAAGGCCTTTTCTAATTTCAAGCCACCACGGCTGACATACTTGAGTTTTTCACCCTTGAGTTTCAGCTCGGTGTCATCTGGAATTTTCTCTCCTGGCTTGTCAAACCGTTCTCCATTCAGAACTGCTACGACTATACCAGCCATCACACCGCGCTTAGCCT
>CAKMPG010000049.1:0-3734 GCA_927911355.1 Streptococcus mitis
CGAAATTCCAAACAACAAAAGCAAGCAGAGCTAGGAAGGAATAGAAAAGATAAGATCTTTTAAACTTTCTACTGTTGATTTGTTGCCATTTACCTGACCAAATCATAGCAATAAGAGCAAATAAAACCACAAGAAAATTCAACATCATATCCGACAGATAATAGGCAAAGTCAGATAGACCAGTAACAAGGTTGCTGCGTAAAACTAGACCACTGAACTTCTGGTCAGCAATAACTAGTAGAAAAGCTATAAACAAGTAGTAGCGTGAGATTATCTTTTTCATTCTATTTTCTCCTATACTATGAAATAAAGACAGCCCCTACCCAAGAAAAGGCAAGGGCTTTGGATATTAATAACGTCGGCGGTCATAATCAGAGTCAGGTTTATCGTTAAAATATTCTGCCAGAAATTAGTGATTGACCAAGGTGTCCCGAACCCTCCCCATGCACCGCTTGGGATATTGCCAAGATACACAAGATCTCCTCCATAAACCTTCTCCAACTCAGCTTCTGTCAATTCCATTGTTTCTGCAAATTGTAAATTCAACATCATTTACACTCCTTTAATTATTTTACTCGTAAACCACTTCTGCGACCTAGGATTTGCTTCAAGTACTTTACAAGAACACTATAACACGGAAATTGGTTTATTTTAGAAAATCGCATATTTGATATTTTTTCTTATAGAAATTTCAGATTTGCAATTGTTGACTACTCAATAAGTTCTTTGTATTGCTTCAAACGCAATTCGAAGAGGGCTAGCAATTGTGGATTTTCTAATACTTGCAGAGATTGGATAAATCTTTCAATCTCTTTTTGATTGCTTCCTTTGGTTTGAAGGAAAATCTTCATTTTCTTTAAAAACTGCCACAATACTTTTTCAAAAACATCGTATGGACGAAGCATGCTCTCTAGCTCAGCTTCAAAAATTGGGATATAAGAGAAAAGTTTACGCTCCATGAGTTCTGATATAATATTCAGAAATCCACTTTTCATATACAATCGATTATGTACCAACTCTTTAAATTCCCTAGATTTCTCAATTAAAGCGGTCGATAAAAATATCAAATCTTGATTGCTCAAGAAGGGCATGGTATTGCAAAAGAGATAGAGTTCAAACCAGGTCCAAGACTCAATAGCATAGAGATAGATAGTCAAAAACTCGCTATCTTCTTTTACTAATGGATAGTTCTTATTTAAGGAATGGAGTGCGTTTTTAATTACAATGGCATTCAAACGACGATAGGTCTCTGCCATCTGTTCTTGCTCGACTTCCTCCAACAGTTGCTCTAAACCAGCTATATCTTGGTGGGCAAAGCGATCCACAACCTTTCTACCAATCTGCATATGTAGGGATTCTTGATAATTGTTTAGCTTATGACCAAACTCATCAAAATTCATATTGATCCCTTGGATGGCTAGGATCAACTTATCCGCAGATAGCATAGACTGCCCTAGTTCAAACTTGGACAACTGAGAGGCTGTTAGACCAGCACAAGCCACATCTGACTGCTTGAGCTTTCTCGCCAAACGTAATTCCTTGTAAAATTCTCCCAACTCCATTCTCTCAATCATCTCACCACCTCCTATTTTTTATATAGTATATCATTATTCACAATTATTTGTCAAAATATTCTGACATTTAAGAGAGCAAAAAAGCCAGCCCTAAGCTGACTCTTTATTCCATGGTATCAAAAGCGAGACTTGGTTTGGCATTGAGGTCCAAGCTTGCAAAGTTTTCTTTGTTCCATTCGCTGACGCTGGCATAGGCAATCATACCTGCATTGTCTCCGCAGAGGCGCAGAGGTGGAATGATGACCTTGACATCTGCGATTTCGGTTGCTAGGCGTTCTCTGAGACCTTTATTGGCTGCCACACCACCTGCCACGACTAGAGTTTTAACAGGGTATTTCTCCAAAGCCTTCTTAGTTTTTGCCATGAGAATATCCAGGACAGCTGCTTGGAAGGATGCACACAAGTCCTCTGTAGACAGACTTTCTCCCTTTTGCTCGGCATTATGGTGAAGATTGATAAAGGCAGATTTCAAACCTGAGAATGAAAACTCCAGATTATCTTCCTTAATCATGGCACGAGGAAAGTCATAAATATCCTGCCCCTGATGAGCCAGCTCGTCAATCTCACGACCGGCAGGATAGGTCAAGCCCATGACACGGCCGACCTTATCATAGGCCTCACCAACCGCGTCATCTCGCGTTTCCCCAACAATCTTGTAGTCACCAGCCTCCGAAACATAAACCAACTCTGTGTGTCCACCGCTGACCAAGAGGGCTAGCAAGGGAAACTCCAAAGGCTCCACGCTCTGAGCTGCCATAAGGTGACCAGCCATGTGGTTAACGGGAATCAGCGGAAGTCCATGTGCCCAAGCAAAGGCCTTAGCAGCTGATAAACCAACTAGTAAAGCTCCCACCAAGCCAGGTCCATAGGTAACCGCCACAGCTGTTACATCGTCTTCGGTAATCCCTGCTTCTGCCAACGCCTCCTCGATGCAGGCTGTAATGACCTCGACATGGTGACGACTGGCTACTTCTGGCACTACGCCCCCAAAACGTTTGTGGCTCTCAATTTGACTAGCAATGACATTAGACAAGAGCTCATCGTCGTTTTTCAAGACGGCGACACTGGTCTCATCACAGGATGTCTCAAATGCTAAAATATATCTATCCTTCATCTATTTCTCTCTTCATGATAATGGCATCCTCGACTGGGTCATGGTAGTAGGCCTTTCGCTCAGCGATGACTGCCATCTTTTCTTTCTTGTAAAATGCTTGTGCTCGGTGATTTGACTTTCTGACTTCGAGGAAAATCTCCTTGTCTGTCGGCAATTGAGCAAACAAGGCTGATGCAATTCCCTGACCCTGATAGGTTTGTTTGACAGCGATTTGCAGGACTTCTGCCTCAAAAAGATTCTCCTGCACAGCTAGAAAGCCAATCACTTCTGCCCCATCATAAGCCAGAGCATACCAAGTCTGGTCTTGGGACAGGTCTGCTTGGATTTGTTCCAGCGTCCAAGGACTGACTGGGTAAACAGCTGCCATGACAGCGTAGATGGCTTGAGACAAGTCAGGCTGCTGTTGGATTCGTTTGATTTCTATCATAGGCGTTTAATGTAAGACTCGCCAGACTCGGTGTGGTTCTTGAGCCAGTTTTCCTCAGCCTCAACACGCTTGAGGTAATTCGGCACAAAGTCATGCAAGGAGTCTGCTTCCTTGTCCCAAGCCAAAAGAGCAAGATTGGCTGCATTAGGCAAGGTTTCTTTGTAATTAGTCCTTGGCAAGTGTTCTTGAATCTGCTCAACAAAGGGGCCAACTTCTCCGACAAAGGTTACCTGACTAGCACCCTTGATTAACTCAATCACTCGCTCAAAAGGCAGGTGCGCTTCTGGCATGACAGGTTTCGCATTTTCATAAAATCCTGCATAAACATTGTTGCGACGTGCATCCATCAAAGGAACGAACAAGCCTTCTTGCTGGTATGGCACCAGAGCTAAGAGACTAGACATACCAACCAACTCGATGTTCAGGGTATGAACCAAAGTCTTGGCAGTTGCTACCGCAATTCGCAAACCTGTGTAGCTACCTGGCCCTTCCGCTACCACGATTCGGTCCAAATCCTTGGGTGTCCAGTCCAAACTTGCCATCAAAAAATCAATGGCAGGCATGAGGGTAATACTGTGATTTTTCTTAATATTAATCGTCGTCTCGGCAAGAACCTGCT
>CAKMPG010000050.1:0-3854 GCA_927911355.1 Streptococcus mitis
TTTTTTGCCGATTTACTCAATGATAACTCCATTACCAATGTCATGCTGGTTGGTATTGGAAATATGGGTCATGCCCTTCTCCACTACCGCTTCCACGAGCGTAACAAGATGAAGATTATCATGGCCTTTGACCTAGATGACCATCCTGAAGTCGGTACCCAAACTCCTGACGGGATCCCCATTTACGGGATTTCTCAAATCAAGGATAAAATCAAGGATGCTGATGTGAAGACTGCTATCCTGACAGTTCCCAGCGTCAAGTCACAAGAGGTTGCTAATCTCTTGGTGGATGCTGGCGTGAAAGGAATTCTCAGTTTTTCACCAGTCCATCTACATTTACCAAAAGACGTGGTCGTTCAGTATGTCGATTTGACAAGTGAACTCCAAACCCTCCTCTACTTCATGCGAAAAGAGGATTAGAAAGCGAAAATCATTTTATGAAAAAACCAGTTATTGGGATTACAGGAAACGAAAAAACTCATCCAGATGATGACATCATGATGAGCTACGCAGCAAAAGGCTTTGTTGAAGGCGTTAAAGAAGCTGGAGGAATTCCCATCATCCTACCGATTGGTGATCAAGAAATGGCCTGCCACTATATCAGTATGATTGACAAGCTCATCTTGACAGGTGGGCAAAATGTTGATCCAATTCTATGGTGAACCAAAAACCATCGATAGCGATGACTACCACCCTCAAAGGGATATCTTTGAACTGGCCCTCATCAAGGAAGCTATTAAACAGAAAAAGCCAATTTTTTCTGTCTGCCGTGGAACACAACTCTTTAACGTTGCCATGGGTGGAACTTTGTACCAAGATATCGAAGATCACTGGCAGGATTGTTCTGCCGAATACACAACCCAACGCTTGGTGACAGAACCTGATACAGTTCTTCGAGAAATCTATGGAGAAATCTCCCATATCAACTCCTTCCACCATCAGAGTATTAAGGATTTAGCACCTAACTTAAAGATTGCAGCTCATGATCCTAAGGATGGTATCATTGAAGCTGTCATGAGTACGGATGATGTCGCCTTTCTCGGTGTCCAATGGCATCCAGAGTTTCTTTTTGAAAATCGTCCCAAAGACAAAAACCTCTTTGACTATATCGTTAATGAACTTTAGATTAAATCTGTTTTTTCACGGTAACTAAAGTAACTAGAATGTGAGACAATCAAATGGTCCAAAAGGACAATCCCCATCAGGTCACAAGCATCTTTGACAAGCTTTGTAACATGATCATCATTCGGCTAGGGGCTACCGCTCCTGAAGGATGATTGTGGACCAAGATAAGAGAGGTTTGCCCATATGCTTGATGGCATAGTGAAGAATCTCTCGTGGCTCAGCGATACTACGAGTTGCAGAACCGATAAAAATAGTCTGTTGATGGATGATTTGATTTTGAGTATTGAGATAGAGCGCCACCAGGTGCTCTTGTTTTTTATGTCCCAACTCCTGCTGCATCTTCTTGGCCAACTTTTGGCTACTGAGAATACTTTCCATCTCAAGGGTCTCATGTTTATGAATACGATGCCCCAGTTCAATCATTGCTTGTAATTCTATGGCCTTAACGCGCCCGATACCAGATAGACTCTGTAATTCCTGCAGGGTCATTTTTTTTCAAATCCGTTAGACTTGAAAGATTGCTCAAGACTTTCTGGGCAATTTCAAAGACGCTGGCTTGACGTGTTCCAGTCCTAAGTAAAATAGCTAGCAACTCTTGATTACTGAGCGCTTCAACTCCTTCCTTGGCCAGTCTTTCTCTTGGCAATAATGAATCTTCTTGGAATGAAATACTATACATAAAAATCCTCCTCACTTTATTATTCGTGAGAAAGATGGAAAATTAGATTTTTTTCTCAATTGGAGCCACACTGGCTAAAAGTTTTTTCAAACCTACTTCTGGGAAATTGATTTTTAATTCCTGAGTAGCACCGCTACCTGAAACTTCCAGAACAGTTCCCTCTCCCCATTTCTTGTGGAGGGCAATGTCACCAATGGACCAATTTGTCTCGCTAGACGCTGATTTTGCACCAGCTGTAAATTGACCAAATGGGAGACCACTTGACTGAATAGTTTTTGGTGCCACACCGCGTTTACGGTCTTGGAGGGCCTGCGCAAGACTCATGCCTTGACCGAAGGCAAGACCACCACTGCTATATGATGCTTTAAAGCTTGTATTTGCTGGGCGCGCCAGACCTTGATACTCAAGTAAGTCTGAACTGATTTCGTTAATAAAACGAGTTGGACGGTTGTAGTTGGTACGACCAAAAAGCAGGCGCGAGTTGGCATTGGTCAGATAGAGAATTTTCTCTGCACGCGTAATTCCTACATAGGCCAGACGGCGTTCTTCTTCTAATTCATCTGGATCCTCAGCTGCACGACTAAGCGGAAAGACATTTTCTTCCATCCCAATCAAAAAGACAACTGGAAACTCGAGACCTTTGGCAGCATGCAGGGTCATCAAGGTCACTTCTGATGTCTCCTGACTCCCTGAATCTGTGTCGGCAATCAAGGCCAAGTCATTTAAAAAACGACTCAGCTTGTCCAGACCAGTTTCCTCTTCTGGAGCATCAGAGGTATCATCAAAGTTTTTCGTTACAGAAAGGAACTCTTCGATATTTTCAACCCTAGCCTTGCTTTCTAAAGTCGCTTGAGCATTTAGAATATCGACGTAACCTGTTTTTTCTAGAACAGCCTCAACCAACTCAGTAATGCTTAAGTGGTCCAGTTGCTCCCGCAAATCCAGAATCATATTGGCAAAATCCCAGATAGACTGGGCTGCTTTACCCTTTATACCAGATAACATGATATTGGCTGAAGCATCTAGCATGGACATGTCTTGCATATTCGCAAAGTCACGAATTTTCTCGACTGTACCTGGCCCAATTCCACGTTTAGGCTCGTTGATAATACGCTCAAAACTGATATTGTCACTCAAATTGGCAATAAGATTGAGGTAAGCGATAATATCTCGGATTTCCTTACGGCTGTAGAACTTTGTCCCACCAACCATGGTATAAGGAATGTTTGACTTGAGCAGGGCTTCCTCAATAGTACGAGACTGGGCGTTAGTACGATAGAGAACTGCAAAATCCTTGTGAAGGAAATTTTGGTTGCGACCAAGTTCATCGATAGTTCTGGCTACAAATACAGCCTCATCTAGCTCATCATTGGCACGATAGTAAACGATTTGTTCCCCATCAGCATTTTGAGTCCAGAGATTCTTGGGACGGCGATTTTTTATTGTTTTTGATAACCTCATTAGCCGCTTGGAGAATGGTTTTAGTTGAGCGGTAATTCTCCTCCAACAAAACAACCTTGGCTTGGGGATAATCCTTTTCGAAGTCCAAGATATTCTGCATATCAGCACCACGCCAACCGTAGATAGACTGGTCCGCATCCCCAACCACACAGATATTTTTAAAGCGCGAAGCCAAGAGTTTGACCAATTGGTACTGGGCATGGTTGGTATCTTGGTACTCATCAACGTGGATGTATTGGAATTTCTGTTGATAGTAAGTCAAGACATCAGGATTCTGATCAAAGAGACGCAAGGTCAGCATAATCAAATCATCAAAGTCAACCGACTCTGACTGACGAAGCTCTTTTTGGTAAGCCGTGTAACACTGAGCCACGATTTGTGTATACATATCACCTGCTTGGGCAGCATAAGCTACATCATCAATCAAGTCATTCTTGGCATTGGAAATAGTCCCTAAGATGCTTCGTTCATTCCATTTTTTCGGATCCAAGTTCAACTGCTTGAGAATCCGTTTCATGAGAGTTCGCTGTTCACCAGGATCTACAATAGTGAAATTGCGGTTGTAGCCAATATGGTCCGCATCGCGACG